>URUZ01000082.1 GCA_900551225.1 uncultured Clostridium sp. | reverse complement strand
CCACCTGAAGGGTGGCTGCCAACGCGATGGGTCCGTAGGGGGCGTGGGGGGCGGCGGCCATGTCGAAGGCCTCTGCCATGGCAATGATCTTCTTCATCTCCAGGATTCCGCCCACCAGAGCCACATCCGGCTGAATGATATCCACTGCGCCCTGGCGGAATATATTCTTGTACTGCCACCGGCTCACAAGGCGTTCCCCCGTGGCCATGGGCGTGGCGCTAATGGCTGCGATCTCCTGAAAATGCTCCTCATTCTCAGGCAGTACCACCTCCTCCATAAACATCAGTTTGTAGGGTTCCAGCGCGTGGGCCAGCACCTTTGCCATGGGCTTGTGCACCCGGCCGTGGAAGTCCACGGCGATACCGAAGCCGTCCCCGCACACCTGGCGGATGGATGCCACCCGGTCGGCCACTGCCTGGATCTTGTGGTAGCTGTCAATATAGTGCAGCTCCTCCGTAGCTTTCATTTTCCCCGCGTCAAGGCCCCTCTGCTTCCGGTCCAGAGCCTCCTTTGCCACGTCCTCCGGCCGGTCTCCGCCGATCCAGGAGTAGACCTTTATACTGTCCCTGGCCCGGCCGCCCAGGAATTCATATACCGGCAGGCCGTAATATTTCCCTTTGATGTCCCACAGGGCCATTTCCATGCCGGATACCACGGTCCCGTTAATGGGACCGCCCCTGAAGAAGCTCTTGTACATCTCCTGCCACAGGCGCTCAATCTCAAAGGGATTGCGTCCAATCAGATACTCTCCCATCTCCCTGGCCCCGGCCACCACAGTGGCTGTCTTTGTGCCGGATACCATCTCGCCCCAGCCCTCCACGCCCTCGTCCGTGGAGAGCTTTACAAAGATCCAGCGTGGTTTTACCTCATATACTGTTACATTTGTAATTTTCATTGAAAGATCTCCTCCTGCCGCTGCTTTTAGAATAACCTGCCGATCAGTCCGCCGATCAGAGTCATGATATAGCTGAGCAGATGGGTCCCTGCATCCTCAGTGGACACCAGCTCCATGCCGCCTGTCATCTGGAAGCCGCCGGTAATGGCCAGCTGGGTGTGGGCGCCCGCCATGGCTGTGGCGATCAGCAGCAGCATAACCGTGAAGATCACAGTGGACAGATAAGCGCGGACCAGATTGCCCTTGCCAAATGCCACCGGCCATGCAGCCAGCCACATACCGATATAGGCGATGTCGGACAGGGGCAGCAGGCGGTTGCCCGGCAGCACCATTGCCAGAATAATGGTGGTGGGGACCATCAGGATGCCTACCGCGATACAGGACGGGTTGGCAATGGTCAGAGCCGCGTCAATACCGATGTGGAACTTATTCCCCTCAAAACGCTTGTTCAGAACTTCCTTCACGCCGTCGGCAAATGGCATCAGGCCTTCCATCAGAATCTGCATCATCTTGGGTGTGATCACCATAGCTGTGGCTGTGGACATGGCCACGATCAGGCACTGGCCAACCGGCTCCCCCGCCAGAATGGCGATGAGCAGGCCGATCACAGTTCCCACTGCCATGGGTTCTCCCAGTACACCGAAACGTTTCTGAATGCTCTCCGGGTCCGCATTCAGCTTATTCAGGCCCGGAATCCTGTCGTAGAGCTTGTCCAGCAGACAGGCCAGTGGCGCCCAGCACACGCTGTTGCTGGTGGGGAAGGATACGCCCGGCAGGCCGAAGGCCTCCTCACAGATGGGCTGCGTCCAGTCCGCCAGCTTGAATGTGATACAGGCGTCCAGCACTCCGGCCACCATGGCCAGCGGGATGCTGCCGCTGGCGTACCATACCAGCGCTGAGGTAAAGATGAAATGGTTGTAGGACCAGAAGTCCACCATAACGCAGTTGGTGGCCTTCACAGCCAGCATGATAACATTGACAGCCAGCACCAGGAACACAATCACTGCCGCCATGGGGAAGGACCAGGTAGCCGCCGCCCTGGCGGGCCAGCCCACGTCCATAATGTCTGTGTGCAGCCCCCACCGCTGAACCATCATCTGGACGGCCGGAGCCACCTGGGCAATAAAGAAGTTGATGGTCATGTTGACGCCCGCGAACCCCACGCCGGTCATCAGGCAGGAACGGAGCAGGCCGCCCAGCTTCTGGCGCAGGCAGACGCCGATTACAAACATAACGATGGGCATCATACACATGGGTCCAAGTCCGCTGATCCAATTTAATCCGTCTATTACGCTTTGCATTATTTTACCCCCTCATTTTATCCTTTGTGCTATTTTGTCAGTACGTCCTTAATCTGCTGCAGGGCCTGGTCCACCCCCACCCCGGTGATGAAACAGGTTCCCTTTACAATGGGCACACCGCCTGCGGCGCTCTCGTTGAGCATTCCAGTGGGTACAATCAGATCCGGATGATCGGACGCCACCCTGGCAGTGACCTCTGCAAACTTACACTGGATGAACTGCACGTCTATATTCTCCTTAGCCGCGAAATTCTTGATCTTGTTTAAGGCCAGTGTCGATGTAATCATGGATGACCCGCAGCACACTAAAATCTTTTTCATATTCATTCCACCTTTCCCACCAATTCAATGATTTCCTTTTTTGTTTTTGCCTGAAGCATTTTCTTAAGTATGGATTCATCGCTGATGAAGCCCATCAGCTTCTGCAGGACCTCCACCTGTTTGCCGTTCTGGTCCAGGGCAATATTGAAGATGATCCTCACCTGGGCCTGCTCCCCGGGATCATCCACCCGGCAGAAACCAACCGCCTTGTTCAGCACCGCCACAGCGATACCCGAACGGTTCACCTGATCCGGCGTCACGTGGGGGATCGCAATATCACAGGCCGGGATGGAAAGCCCTGTGGGATACTGCGCCTCCCTGTCCAACAGCGCATCGTAAAATGTATCCTTCACATACCCCTGGCTGTACAGGGTCTCGGAGGTCTGCTTCAGCGCCTCCTCCTTGGTGTCTGCCGCCACCCCCAGCAGCACCAGATTCTCTGTAATCAAATCCGACAGAACCATTTTCCTCATCCTCTCTTTTTCATAATTGACGCACGCTCTGGCCTCTGAAATAGGACGGTCCCACTGTGGCAGCGGGAAACACCTTCACAATATCGGTGCATTACCGCGTACAATAAAAAATAGGCCTAGCCTCATCTGCTATGCCTATTTATAGTGCAAGTATCGTGCCAACTTTTGGCAGGTTTTGTTAAAAGTTCAGGTATTTCAGGATTTCCTCCTTGCTTCTGGCCTGCCGGATACCGGATATCCGTTGTTTTTCTTCCGTCAGCTGTGAAAATTTTTCCGCATATTTTTTACAGCTGTTGTCAAAGGCGAAGAGAAAAACTAAATCTGCCACATTATCATCCGACCAGACAACCGGTTTGGCTAATTTTGCGATAGCAATGGCAGGTTTTGTGACATACAGATTGTCGCCGTGGGGCACTGCGATACACTCCTGGACCATGCAGGTATTCCCCATCATTTCCCGCTTGTATACGCTGAGCACGAAGCCCTCCGCCACGGCCCCCGCTTCCTCCATGCGGGCGCACAGGCTGTCAATGATCTCATTCTTTGTGATGGTTGGCTCCGGCTCAAAGAGGATCAGTTCAGGGTTCATCACATCAATCAGGGAGGACTTCTGTCCCTGGTACTCGCTGATCAGGCCCATCAGGGCCAGTAACCCCTGGCTGCTGAACACATAGTTCATAGGATAGAAGGGAATCCCCGGCACCTCTGGGTCCATGGTTCCCGTCACTGCCAGAATGTGGTATTCCTGCCGTATCCGGTCGATCTCCTCCCGCTGCCTCTGAGCGTTTAACAGCCCCACCTCAAAGATGGAGATATCATCGCTGGCGCTCAGGACGCTGCTCTCCAGATATCCTTTCAGCCTGCGGGCGTTGCCCTCCCCGGTGAGGCACACGGTGATCAGCGCGGGCTTTAATCCCGGCTGCGGGCGCACCGGCTCCGGCGGAAAGCCCTGGGACCACTTGATAGCCCGGGCCACCTCCTCAAGGCTGGCGTCCTGGAGGCTGGCCCTGCGCACCGCATCAAGGGCCATAAGGGTATCCACCCTGGCGATAGTGCGCACGGGGATTCCGGTCTGGGCCATCACCGCCTCCCCAATCTCCGTCAGAGACCCCATATCCACCAGAAGCAGGATTCCCCTGCCCTCATGGATGATCCCGGCAATTGAGACCACCCGCTTTAAAGCCACCTCATATGTCTCATTCAGTCCCATGGCAACGCCCACGGCCATGTCCATATTCATGACAGAGTTCACCACCTCGGCCATTGAGACGCCCACCTGCCCATGGGTCAGTATTATCACCCTGATCCGCTCAGGCCTGGGCTGGGACCTGATACGGAAGGTCTTGAGATACACAGTGATGCGGGCCGCCTCCTCAATGGGAACCGCAGTGCCCAGCTCCCGGGAGATCAGGGACACCATGGACAGGGCCGCCTGGTATTCCTTTGGGTTCTCCTGCCTGATCCGGGCCGTATCCTCGTTGGCAGCGTAGCTTCCGGCCCTTAAGTTGGCCAGCACTGCGTCCAGATGGATGGCCAGCAGGCTGTACAGATCGTCCTGCAGCCTGGGGAATTCCTTTTTCACCAGGTCAATTCCATGGCGGGTGGCCTCCACCAGCCGCCGGTCCACCATATTCTCCACAAATGTCTCCAGCGAAGTCTTGGCCGGATTCCCCGCTCCCGTCCCAGACAGGTTCAGATAATTGCTGATACGGCCCTGTACCTGTTCCATGATCTCCTCCTGATCCAGGTTCTGGCCGTCCAGCTCTGCAAATGCCGTCTCAATCAGCTGGTACAGGGATTTGGCCTCCTCCGGTCCAATGGTCCGGCGGGCGGATACCTCCTCCTTCGGCCCCACCACCAGATCCCTGCCAAACCCGGGAATCCGGGATGTCCTGGGTCCCAGCACATTCCTGTGGTCCTTCAGCACGCCTTTTAACTGCTCCGCCCGCACCGTCACATCAGACCTGCCCAGAGAAACACTGGACAGAAATGCCTCTGCGCACAGCACCTGGATATCGCTTCGCAGCTGGCCCACATTGCCGCTGCACGGGTATGCCAGCAGTGCGGATACCACCGGCCATTCCACTGCCAGAGGCCGCCGGATCTGATGGGCCTCCCCTGAGAAGAATGTGCGGATAATGGCATAGCGCTCCTCCAGGGGCCGCTCCTTCAATGACGGCATGGAGATAATCATGGGAATTCTCCTGCGGAAGGTCAGCAACAGGGCGCTCTCCGGGTTCTCCGTGGTCGCCGCAATGACCCTGACCCTGGCTCTGCGGGGCGTCCTGGAATCACCCAGGCGGCGGAATTCACCTTTGTCCAGAAGGTAAAACAGCTGCTCCTGACCCTCACTGGAAAGCCGGTGCACTTCATCCAGGAACAAGATCCCCCCGTCGGCCTCCTCCACCAGCCCTTTTTTATTTTCTTTGGCTCCGCTGAAGGCCCCTTTTACATACCCAAAAAGCTGCGAGATCAGAAGCTGCGGATTCTCCGCATAATCAGCGCAGTTGAACACCACAAAGGGCGCGCCCCCATCCAGCACCTTCTTCTGGACTGCAAACTGGTACATATTCTCCGCCAGAAAGGTCTTTCCGCTGCCGGATGCCCCGATAATCAGCGTGTTCAGACCGTGGGGCGGATACAGCACTGCTGCCTTGGCCTGGTTGATCTGGTTCTTGATGCCGTTGTCCCAGCCAATGACACTGCTGAATGCGTCCTCCTCCGGGGCCTCACCCTCAAAGGCTCCGGCAGAACTATGCCGCCGGCCGTTCTCTCCCCTGCGGATCTCCCCGCCGGCCTCCTTCAGAATACTTTTTACCAGGTACCGCGACACCTCATATCCCCGGCGGTTCAGCTCAGCCGTCAGCGCGCGCTCGGACAGGCCCCGGCTGTTCTCAGCCAGGCTCTTTAACTCCGGCGCAAGGATTCTTCTCAGGCGTTCCCTGGAATCAGGTATACCAGCTTCCATTCTCAGCTCCACAATCCGCTCCCGGCGGACAGCCAGCAGCCCCGCCAGCTCTTCATCTGTGTATGGGCGGCGCGGATTCTCCTGCTCTATGATCGTCTGTAATTTTTCTGCCATACCCCACCTCTTGCCTGTGCGCCTACTCCGGCCAAACTGCGAAGATACGCGCCGGATTAATCACTGTCATCTGATGAAAATCATCCGCTGAAATATGTTTTAACAATTCCTGTTTCAGCTCTGTCAAAATGTATGTAAAGCCCGGGCGTCCGCCGTAGGCCGGAAGATAGTCCACCTTGCCCATATCCCCTGCCAGGACCACCTGCCCCCCAAAGCCCGCCTTAACCAGCTGGGCAATCATCTCCACACGGAACCGGTCATGGTCCGCCAGCTCCCGTCCCACGTGGTCAATACAGATGTTGGCGCCCATACCGCAGACCTTCATGGCATAGTCAATGTCCATCTTGCTGTCAATGTGGCACAGAAGCACCCCAGAGAGATCCACCCCCATGGACCTGAGATACTCTGCCTGAACCGGCGCCATGGTTCCCTTGTCACAGTGGGTGCTGATGGGAATCCCCGTCTCCCGGGCGGCCCTGGCAGCCACGCACATAGCCCGCTCCTCCTGCCTGGTGATTGTGTTCAGGCTGGTTCCGAATTTGATCACACCGGGCCGGATGCCGCTGCCGTCAATTCCCTCTGTAATCTCCGCCCGCACCAATTCATACAGATCATCCTCAGTCCTGTCTGCGAACCACGGAGGCAGGAATTCCTCCTTGTGAAAACCGGTGGAGCAGATGACATGGATTCCCGCCGCCTCTCCGACGGCCCTGCAGCCCCGGACATCCCTGCCGTAGTGGATGGGCGTCATCTCAACCAGCGTTTTGCCCCCCGCTCTCCTGAAACCGCGGCTCTCCAATGTGGATTTTTCAATGTCATCAAGGATATAATCCCGGTATCGGGGATCATCACTCTGCGGCTTTACCAGAAGATGTTCGTGGGAGTAGGTTATTCCCATTTCACTGCCGTCAAGAGGCCCGTTGACTGTCATTGCATATTTTGTTCCCATATTTCATTTCTCCTCTCACCGATGTGCAAGATTATCCAACGCTCCCTCTATAATACCACAAGGAAGGACAGGTATCCATTAAGATATTGGGGAAAGGAAAAGCGCCGGCAGCTAAGAATATTTCCAAATTAAAGGAATATTCATAACTGCCGACGCTTTTCTCCTGCATCCTCCCACGGAAGAGCCGGCAAATTAACCTTTCACCGCCCCCATAGTAATCCCCTGCGTAAAGTACCGCTGGAAACACAGGAACACAATAATAATAGGAATCGAAGCCAGGGCTGCGCCTGCCATGATCAGGCCGAAGTCATTGGACATCTCGCTCAGCTTACTGGCAATACCCAGGGCAATGGTCTTGGACTCATTCTGAGTCAGCATAACCAACTGCAGCGGATATTCATTCCAGGAATTAACAAAAGTGAAAATAGCCAGCGCGCCAAATCCCGGCTTGATAATCGGAAACGCGATGTCTGTAAATGTCTTTAGCTCTCCCGCGCCGTCTATCCGGGCTGCTTCCAGCAGGGACACCGGAATGTTCTCAGAAAACTGCTTCATCATAAACACGCCAAAGGGCCATCCTACTACCGGAAAGATCACCGCAAACATGGACCCCCATACGGACTGGAGCAGACCCAGGTCGGACATCTCCTTCATCAGAGGGATCAGAATAACCTGCTTGGGAAGGGCCATGGCGCATACAAACAGGCTGAATATCAGGCCTTTACCCCAGAAACGTTTTTTAGCCAGAACATACCCCGCCAGAGATGAGGTGATACAAGTCAGGATCATGGCCGCCACTGAGATAAACACGCTGTTGAAGAGCCACCGGATAGCCATGGGCATCCCAAAGCCGAAAAGCTCTGTCTTACTCTTGAAAAGCCTGGCAAAGTTATCCCAGGTAATGGTTGTGGGAATCCATTTAACCATCTCTCCTGATTTGATGATAATGTCGCTCTTCACCTTTACGGAGCCGGTAACAATCCAGTACAGGGGAAAGATGAAAAATACCGCCATACACGCCAGCAGAATCACCGTAATCACATAATAAGGAGTTACCGTTTTCTTTTTATCAAGCATACCGTTTCCCTCCTTATTCTGTGGTTCCGCCGTTCATCACCTTAAACTGTAGGGCGCTGAACAACGCGATTACAATTGCCAGCAGCACACCCATGGCATCCGCATAGCCGAACTCCTTGGTGGTCTTAAAGGCAATCTCATACAATAGGTACATAACCGTGCTGGTGCTGTAATTGGGTCCGCCGGAGGTGAGCAGCTGGATCAGCGCGAAGCATTGGAAGCTGTTGATGGTTGTAATAACAGCCACATACAGGGTGGTCGGCATAATGGACGGCCATTTGATCCGCCAGAACACCTGCAGGTTGTTGGCGCCATCCACCTTGGCAGCCTCCTCCAGTGAACCGTCCACATTGCCCAGAGCCGCCACATAGAGGACGATGGGCTGGCCGATCGAGGTGGTGAATAAGATCAGGATGATACACCACAGAGCCATTGATTCGCTGCCGGTCCAGGGAAGGGGAGATCCTCCCATGCCCTTGATGATATAGTTTAAAAGACCGTCATACTTATCAAACATCCACTTCCAGACCACGGTGACCGCCACAGAACCAGTGACCACCGGAAGATAGAATATACAGCGGTAAAATGACCGGACGCCTGAACGCATTTTGTAAATAGCTGAGCCTACCCACAAAGAAAATCCCGTTACTGTGGGTACTGCTACCACCACTATAATCACTGTGTTCACAGCCGACTTCAGAAACAGTTTATCCTTGAAAAGCCGGATGTAGTTGTCCAGGCCCACAAATGTTCCATTAGGCTCCGAAAAATTGGAATTGGTAAAACTGGTCATGATGCCCATAGCCATGGGCGTGATAACAAAACCGACAAAGAAAATTAATGCCGGAAGCAGGAACAGATAAGAAACCATGGTTTCCCTGCGCTGCAGCACCAGACTGCGGGCAGGCGCTTTATCTTTCCTGGGCCGTTTTCCTTTTGGGTTGGAAAGGACTGCATTTGCCATATGTTTTTTACTTCCTTTCTGAAAACAGTACATCCGTTACAGCATTTAATATGATGGCCGCACATACAGACACCCTTCCCCCGCGCTCCGGCAGAGGAAGGGTGTCAAACATAATGTTCGGTTATAAATTAATTACCGCTGTTTGCAGCTGCGTTGAACTCATCTGCAGCCGCCTGGGAATCGGTGCCGTTGAATACCTGCTGAAGCATATTGAACCACAGCGGACGCATTGCTGCGAATCCGGCCCGTGTGTTATAGTAAGGACCATAGTATTTGCTCCAGGATGCCAGCATAGCCTTTTCTTCATCCCCAGGATACAGATCGCCGAAGGATTCGCGAACGGGGAATGCATTGGTCTTAACAACACTCTTGGGGCCCCACTCAGGATCATCACAGATGTACTTAACGAACTCTTTGGCGGCAGCTGCGCGCTCGTCGGATTTGTTATCAAATACACAGAAGCCGTTTACCAGATACTCCAGGGAAGGTGTGCCGCTCTCAGATGGGAACGGAACCGCAATCTGGGTGAAGTCATCTGATTTGTAGGTAACCGCGTTGGAGGTTCCCCAGCAGAATGTCATGGCGCATGTTTCCTGCTGGAATTTCTGTAATTCATCGGCTGCGGCCATGTCAAAACCAGCGTCAATTGACTTGTTGTCATACATGGTCTTTAAGAGGCTGAGAGCCTTAACGCCGTTTGCATCAATATTCCACTTTCCATCGGAACCGACGATTGTGGAACCATATAAGTTATTCACAAGAGCACGTGTGCCCTGGTCGCCGCCCTGTCCGCCGCAGTATACGATAGCGGGAACCTGGGTGGGAGCCGCATCACGGAGGGCCTCGCACATTTTCACAAAGTTGTCTGTGGTCCAGGTGCGGTCGCCTTCCAGATTCACATACTGGAGTGCGTCTGCCTTCTCTAAAGCTTCTTTATTCAGTCCCATGTAGAATGGTGATGAAGAAATCGGATACATCCAGGCTGTCCCGTCCGTACCTACACAGGTATCAACCAGAGACTGGCTGAGAAGATCGCTCTTCAGCGAATCCATCATGTCGTTTAAGGGAACCAGGTAGCCGGCCTCGCCAAACTCGATGATACGTCCGGGCGCGTCAAACAGGATATCCGGTGCTGTGCCGGAAGTAATGGAAGCTGTCAGCTTATCAGGTCCGGAGGTAAAATCTATGTACTCTACCTTAACCTTAATGTCCGGGTGGGAAGCATTAAATGCATCAACCACCTCCTGCTCATATCCGGTATCCACACCAAATGTAGGGAATGCCCACCATGTGATCTCTGTAACTCCGCCTGCGGGAGTCTCTGCAGCTGCGGTGGTTTCTGATGACTCTGACGCTGCTGTTGTTTCAGCCTTGGCCGCCGCTGTTGTCTCGGCTGTCTTACCGCCGCCGCATCCGGCCAGGACACCTGCTGCCATAACTGCTGCTAATCCCAATGACAATACTTTTTTCCTTTTCATCTTTTCCTCCTTAATATTTTGGCTTGTAGCACCATAATTCCTTAATCCAAATATACTATTTGTGAAAATAATTTTCAATATATTATATTCATGAAAATAAATCGTTTTTTTGTGCATATTGTATAAGAAATCGCTTACATTTTCCGTTTGAACTATGTTTTCAACCTTGAATTTTATAAAAACTTCCTACGGATAATTGGGTGCTCCAAAATATATCAACAAAAAGGAAAGCTCACCGAAGCTCCAGACCAAACCGCCGGTTTAAGTCCCTGGCCGCCTCCACGGTCCCGAAATAGTAAATCACCCCCTCGTGAATGTTGTCGGTGAAAAAGCGCTTATCCCCCTGGATAAAGTGGTTCAGATACCTGGCCAGGTTCACATCCACCCAGTCACGCCTCTTTTTCGCCCTCCACCTGCGCCGGCGGCCGTTGAGGTAAAAATCCATATGGTATGTGTCCCGGCACTTAATATGCTCCACCTGCAGCCCGGATATGTCTGCCAGTCCCTGAAGAATCCGGCTGTAGGTGTCCGTCCCATACGCACACTCCCTGTCTGAAATGCCGCTGACACAATTTAGCATCCCTCTTGCCCCGGCTATGGCCAGCAAGGCGTAGTAGGGGTGGGATGCATAATACTGGTTGTTGCTAAAATCAAATATAAAATCATGTTCCAGCTCAGCAGTCTTGAAGCAGATACCGGCCTCGGCCAGTTCTCTGATCTGCTGAAGTTTGGGAATCTCCTGGCCTCCCTCCACCCCAATCAGCAGATCTCCCACAGCAATCTCCAGCCTCCTGTGCCACTCCAGGACCCCCAATGCAATAACACAGAGAATCAAACAGACGATCCACATAGCCTGTCCCCCTTTTATCTTTTGTCCCCATTATAACATGTTTGCTGTGTTTTTGTCCTCCGCTTCCCGGGCATACTGATAAGGTACAACACACTTCCGGCAATATCCACTTGTGCTTTCCTGTGAACGCGATATAATACATGTATGACTCGCGTTAAAATTTCGTTAAGGAGGAAATATGACTAAGAAAAAACAACTGCTTCTGAATTTGGCTCTCACACTGTTTTTCGTGATTGCAGTCATTGTCAAAAGCTCCAATTTAAACCCGCTCTATCCGGACGGCGCATTCTCCTGGTGTGTGATCATCAGCTGCTATGTGATCCTGAACTTCTTCGTCTGCCTGGGCAGCCTGCGGATCACCACCAACGAGTATTCCCGTATGCAGTTCTCCATGGACAGCAGCGTAAAGAGCGTGAAGAGAGGGTTTATCCTTCTGGCAGTCCTATGGGTCCTGTACTTCGCGGCAACCCTGTTCTCCATGCCACTGTTTAACTACACAGCCTACCGCGACCAGCTGGGCGCTCCCCAGGTGTCGGAATTCAGCGAGACGCTGCAGCCTCTGGCATTAAACCAGCTCCCCATCGTGGATAAGAACCTGGCCAGCGAGCTGGCAGACAAAAAGGTGGGCGAGAACCCCGGCCTGGGCAGCCAGGTGGTATTAGGCACACCGGTGATCCAGAAGGTGAACGACAAGCTGGTGTGGGTAGTGCCCCTGCAGCACTCCGGCTTCTTTAAATGGCTGAAGAATCTGGACGGCTCCGCCGGTTACATCGTGGTGGCGGCCAACAATGTAAACGATGTGACCCTGGTAACCGACCACAAGATCAAATACCAGCCCAATGCCTATATCCTGGACGACTTAAACCGCCATGTGCGCCTGTTCGGCGGCGGACTGTTCAGAGGGCTTACGGACTATTCCTTTGAACTGGATGATGACGGCGTGCCCTACTGGGTGATCACCACCTACCAAAACCGCTGGCTGTTCAGCCTGCCTGAGGCCGACGGAGTGGTCATGGTCAACGCCTCAACAGGAGAATCCACACATTATACCATGGACACTGTGCCGGAGTGGGTGGACCGCGTCCAGCCTGAGAGCTTTGTGATGGAACAGATCCAGAACCAGGGGCTATATGTACACGGCGTATTCAACTTCTCCAACCAGGATAAATTCAGACCCAGCCGCGGCAACATCATCATCTATAACGGCGCCCGCTGCTACCTCTTTACAGGGCTTACCAGCGTGGGTTCCGATGAATCGGCCATCGGCTTTATCCTGGTGGACATGGTGACAAAAGAATCCTTCCTTTACCAGATGAGCGGCGCCACGGAGATGGCAGCTCAGAGCTCAGCGGAAGGCAAGGTGCAGCAATTTGGTTACCGGGCCTCCTTCCCCATGATCATCAACCTGGACGGCCAGCCCACCTACTTTATGACCCTGAAGGACAATGCAGGGCTGATCAAGCAGTATGCCTTCGTATCCGTGGCCAATTACACCAGCGTGGGCACCGGAGAGACCATTGACAGCGCCCTGCGCAATTTCCGGCAGGTCCGCGGCAATACCAGCGGTATCATGACCGGGCAGTCCGGCAGCAGCGTGAAGGGTACGGTGGAGCGAATCGCCCACGAATCCATGGGGGACAGCATCACCTACAAGATCATTCTGGAAGAAAAGCCCTCGCTGATCTTCACCGTCTCCTATGACCTCAGCAACGAGCTGGCCCTGACCCAGCCCGGCGACCGCGTGTCCATGGACTATATGGCCAGCGACAGCGGGATCTGTATCGCCACCTCCTTTGATAATCTGCAGTTTACGCAGAAGGCGGAGGGCAGTGAGTAGACAATAAAATGGGGTGCCCCTGACAGCTGCGGGGGCACCCTTTTTATTGTATTTTCACACCTCTTTCTGTTTCATGTTTTTACGCTTGCAAGACAGACCGATGATAGCAGCGGCGCCAATGCCAATGGCAGCGAGTGCAGCAATTATTACTTTTACGTTCATTTTTTTCTCCTTTTCACTTAATTTTAACCGACAAGCAGACCATTGGCTTTTTCGCAAACCGCATAGATCTCGTCATACTTTTTTTCAATAAGGGGGGCAATCTTACTTGCCTTACTGCACCGCATGGCATTGTAACAGAAGTATGGAATAATCCATCCTGTGAATCCCGGAATAGCAAGAATAATCATCAGCGGCAGCATACCGCCAAGATACGAAAAAGTAGCAAGCCCCATAAAGACAGTCCCCATAATCCCAATCGTAAAGGCGGCAATGGCGGCGCCCGTGGTTTTAGAGCGCTCCAGGTTCTCAATCTCTTCAGCGCATGACTCGAACTGACGCTGCAGCCTAGTCAATTCTGCTTTGTTGAGAATCTTACGGTCACGCTTAAACTTTATGGACACAGTCCCCAGACTGTGTTCAGGAACAGTTGAAGTATCCATCTGCCAGCCAAAGTTACTGTAGCCGTCCACATATACGGACTCCATCTCGCGCTTAGTTGTTAAATCCTTGTATTCGTAACCAACGAAGTTATTTTCATGCATTTTCCAATCCTCTTTTCTTTTATTTGGTTTTGAAGTTTAAATAATTAATGTAAAGCCGCAATATCCACAGGCAGTGTTACATGGTCAGTGGTGAACTCCGTACAGGTAAATACAGTTTTGCTGGGTTCACTGGTGAAAATCCCGGTTTCCGCTGCCTCATTATATCCAAGGCAAATCCCCGTCTCCTTATCTGCCAGCAGGATATAGGTAACGTTCATGCCTGAAATTCCAATCTTGTTCTTAAAAACCCGGCAGGTGCGATTCAATACAGCAGATTCCTCCGCCTCCTTAAATCCAGGCACATATTGCTCTTTGGACTGTTCTGCACACGCGATAAACGCTTCTGTGGCCGTATTAATATAGTCTGCGGTATAGAATTTACCGTCTGTGCTTTCAGATAAACTGCCATCGTCACCTTTTTCAAAAAGGCGGTACTTCCCCTCCCCTGCATTCAGAAACACCAGTTCCGTGTCTGCGCCGGAAAAATAGATATTTCCCTCCCCATCGCAGGCCTTGGATATCAGAGTAATCACATCTTCCTCCGGTGTCTGCACCTCATAGGTAATGCTGTACTGCTCCGGCATGGTTACGGTGTTATTGGTCTTTTCCACAATACTCATTGCATGATCCTGAATACGGGAACACGCTGTCATAGAAAAAGCGAGCGTAAGGGAAGAGAGGATGAGTAAACTGGTTTTCATTGATTTTATCATTGTAGATATCTCCTTTATATGGTTGGTTTACGGGTTTCTAATCTTGCAGTATTATGATAAGAAAGTGATTTGCGCGTTGCAAAATAGCACATCACCGTAATACTTACAGCAAACATATCCGAGAAAGGCTCGGTCAGGTAAATAGCGGCCACACTATCTGCAGGTGCGGCCATTGCCGGCAGCAGAAACAGCAGGGGTACATATAACAGCTTTCTTGTGGCCGCAAGCCTGATTGACAGCTTAGGCAGATCACGAGCCACGAAGGACTGCTGTAAGCTGGTCTGAATGCCCAACAGGGCCATAGCCGACACATGGCTGCGCAGCAGAGGGCGTACAATTTCAATAACATCTTTATCCGCAGAGAACAGTCCTGCAAAAAACTGAGGAACCAGGATTATTAAAATGCATAGAATGGCTGCGCATACGGTGCAGATTGTACAGGATACCCGTATGGCCTGTTTGACCCGGTCGTTTCGTCCTGCTCCATAATTGTAGCTGATAACCGGCTGTGCTCCCTGCGTAAACCCATTGATTGGGAGTAAGATCAGAGCGGCGGCAGTCGTAATGATTGTACCGGCAGAAATTGCTAGAGTAGCGCCATCTGTGGAATACCCCACCAGAGCGATGGCTCCATAAGTCTTTAGCACAAAATTCAGTGCAATGTTGACCAGGCTCTCCACCGCTGTGGAGATGAATGTGGATGCACCGAGCGAAATAATCTCGCCAAGCCTCTGAAAGTCGGGTATAATATATTTCCTTTTAATGCGGATTGCAGATTTACGCGAGAGCAGAAAGCTTACTACCCATATGCAGGAAATCACTTGACCGATCACAGTGGCCAAGGCCGCGCCTGCCACCCCCATGTGGAAACCAAGGATAAAAACCGCGTCCAGCACGATATTCACTACCGCGCCAATTAGTATTGACGTCATCCCCATCATCGTTTTTCCCTGTGTGTTGATAAAGGTATTCAGTCCGGTGGCAATCATATTAAATACCACGCCCATGGAAATAATATTGAGATAGGTAAGCGCATAAGGCAAATTGGTTTCTGTGGCACCAAAAAGAGGTAACATCTGCCTGCCAAACAGCAGCAGCACCGCCATGATGATTCCTCCAAGCACAGCTAATGGCAGCACACAGGTCCCAAGATATTTTTCCGCCTGGTCCCTATCCCCCCTGCCCAGTGCAATCCCAGCCTTTGGCGCACCTCCCGTGCCAATCCACAGGCTAAATGCCATAATAATAATGCCGACAGGCAGATAGATGCCTACACCACCGAGAGCAACCGTCCCAATTCCCTGGATGCGGCCTACGAACATCCGGTCTACGATGTTATAGAGTAAATTGACGACTTGCGCCACTACCATGGGCAGCGCCATCTTAATTACAAGTTTCCACACCGAGCCTTGGGTCATATTCGATGTTTGCAAAGGCAGTTCCTCCTTTATTTGATGGGACTAATATATCATTGGAATGTTTATCTATTGCTTGAAAAT
>URUZ01000081.1 GCA_900551225.1 uncultured Clostridium sp. | reverse complement strand
CGCCCGCAGCCCCTGGCTCTCACGGACGGATGAATCTAACTCCGCCCGCGTAACCCTTCCACGCCTAAATCCCCATATACCCAGGCCTATTAATACCAATCAGAACAACAAACAATCCAATCGTCAACAGCACCCCCAACACTGCTCTCCTCAACTGCGGCAGACATTTACCATCCCGCTTTAACACCAGCCCCAGAAAAATCACTGCCATATAGCACCCCAAAAGCGCCCCCCAGGTATTATGAAACAGATCATCCAGCTCGCATAACCCCCTGTCGGTCACATATTGCGTCAGCTCAATGAAACCAGACAGCAAGAAGCCCGCCAATACCGTGGGCAGCGTTTTCACCTTGTCAAAGCACAGCGTAAAAAAGAATCCAAATGGCAGAACAATGTTTCCAACAATAAAATACCAATAGATGGCCGAATGAGTCCTCCATGCATACTCAATGGTCCAGAACAGGCGCAGCTGCAGGCCTCCTCCACCTTTTTCTCTCCACAAAGTCGCGTATAGGATAATCCCAACAGACAATAACAGCAGCAGCTTTATCATGCAGTTTTTATATCCTCTCATAAAGGCCGGACCTTTCTCTTCTTTCAATCAGATATTACAGACAGATTCTGCGTCCTTCTTCTGCCGATAAATAAGCCGCATAAATAACCTGTATAGTGTCATATGCCAGTGTAAAATCCGACTCCGGCCTGCGTTTATACAATACCGACTCCATAAAGTCCTGCATTTCATTGGTATAGCCGCGTATGATCTCATCTGCGATAAATGGCCTGTTCCAGCCTAATTTGCTTGGAAGCATCTCAGATATGTATGTTTCATCCAGCCCGTCCTCATCTAAAAAGTAGGTGTTCATCATGTCTGATAAGGTCAGTGTGCAGTCCAGAACCGCGTCATTGCAATATAACTGCACATAATTCCTGCTTCCTCCCAGTAACGTATCAGCAGCGATCACAACGGCTTTCGACTGGTCTGAGAAGGTAATAATGACGGCCCCCGTATCCTCCACATCCCTGGGACGGGCCGCTATGTGGCGATGCTCGTACTCTGACAGTGTGGGGGTAACCCTTCCCATATCCGCCAGGACGCTTTCCACCTTGATTTCAATCCCCCGTGCCTGGGCCTCTTTCTGTTTCAGCCACAAAATGGCTGACAGCGGGTGGGAACCCGTCCGGATCAATGTCCCTCCCCCTGTCTTGGCCCATTCTCCTGCCACAGGGGAGCTGGAGCCTTTGAGGCTTTCTTCCCCCTTCATAAACAGTATCCTGTTTTTCTTGGCTTTGACAATCTCAGCGGCTTTTATGATTGCAGGCGCATATATGAAGTTTTCCGCATACATAAAGCTGCATTTGGATTGTTCTATCACACCCTTTAAACGTTTAAGGGACTGCAGCAGATTTTCATACATGTGCTTTTTCGAAACATTGTCGCCGATGGGCTCTTTGTCCCCCGGTTCTCCGAAATAGCCGGTCAGGGGCTTTTCGCAGATCACATGTTTTCCGGCCTTAAGCGCCGCTTCCACCATGTATTCGTGGCAATAAGGAGGCGTACAAATATCAATCACGTCAATCTCCTGATCCTCCAGTAAATCCTCAAAACGCAGGGATGACTTTTCAAAACCATACAGCTCCCGCGCCTCTGCCACCTGTTCCTCTCTTCTGGCCACAATGTGCTTAAACCGGACCTGAACATCATTCACCCGCTTAAACGCCTGCATATGCAGCTGGGTTGCCCGCCCTGCGCCTGCCATTCCAATACATACGCAGTTATTTGCCCGTTTCTCCATATCATTTTCCTCCGTTCGCAACATCGTTTTTAATCATAAATGCCGCCGCTTTATACTTCTGTACTTCTTAAATACGTAATACAGCCGATACATAAAAACTGAAACTTCCGTAATGGATGTTATGATACATATTGAATATATATTTACTTTCTTACAGATCACAGCTGCTATAATCAGAGTGATCTGAATCACCAGTCCAAACACGTTAGACATGTTTGCATACTTTGTCAATCCAAGGGGAACCATCACCGGAAACGCCAAAATATAAGTGGGAAAAATCACGATAATGTACGGCAGCAGCAATCTTAGGATAAGGCCGGCATGTCTGTATTCCCCTCCGAAGAGAAAGACGCATATCTCTTCGGCGTAAACGGCGCATATAGCTGCACATACAAAAATAACCGGCATAAATATGCATAGGACCTTTTTAATGAGTCTGAAGTTTTTGTTTTTCACCATATAGGGGAATAGGCTGTCCGCCACAGGTGAGGAGCCTGATTTGACCAGGGACACGATCTTATCCGCTGCCGTATAATAGCCGATAATGGCGGAGCTTCCATAAATAATGTTCAGTATAATCGCGTTTGAAGCCTGATATACCACACTTGATATTCTGGATGAAAAAAACTGTGC
Organism: uncultured Clostridium sp.; assembly: GCA_900551225.1. GTDB lineage: Bacteria > Bacillota > Clostridia > Lachnospirales > Lachnospiraceae > Enterocloster. The sequence goes on along the minus strand of URUZ01000081.1, from coordinate 13,945 downwards.
CGAGTCTTTTATGTGTTTCCATATAGTTGACCAGGGGACGGGGCAGAACCACACCGAATAATTCTTCTTGATATCAACGTACATCAGCAGTACGGCGACGCTGTTTCCAGCAATATTAAAGCCGGGAATTCTCAGATAATCCCGTGGGCCGTGCACAAAGACAAACACGAGCAAGGTGAAGAGAATTTTAATTGACACCGCCCGCAGGGTGATCACCTTCATATTTTCAAACCCACGGTAAAAATAGTCCGGCATCATCGCATTAATCAGATATGCCAGAAGATACAGCATATAGAATCCGAAATCTTGATTCAAGCTGTCATTCAGACCCACAAAGACCGCGAAGATGATAGATACAGTTCCTCCCAACAGCATTTTCGCAACCGCCACGGAGGTGAATACCTCTGACAGGAAGGCCCTGTTATCCCTGTATTCTGCGATTTTCCGTGTTGCAGAAAGTATGAAACCAAAATCAATGATAATCTGCACATAAGCCATATAGGATAATGCCAGACCAACTTTTCCATAGGAAACCGCTCCCAGCACCCTGGTCAGATAGGGAACGGTTGCAAGGTTCAATAATTGGGTGGAAAACGTCATCAGATACAGCATGGCCGTATTGCCGAAAAGCTTTTTTTCATTATCACCCACAGTCCTTCCCATTCTCATGGCCGTCTCCCTTTGTTGTCATTTTTTCCTGTTTTTTAATAACCACCGCGCAGTAAATAACGGAATGTAAAGATTGCTTTTATAAATGGCTTCTTTCACTTTTGCACGGGGACCGCTGTCCTTTGGCGCATATTCCTGAAACAGGTCTGTTATATTCTCATGATTTAATCTGTGGAAAAATTCATCTCTGTTTCGGTTGGGCACATGGCTTTTCATCAATACCCTGTGGCTGTCTATAATTCCCTGCAGGTCTCCATCCTCTTGTATCAATGTATCTTCAATTGAACGGAACAGCGCCTTTCCCTTCCCGGTCAGCATAATCACGCAGGAGGCGCCTTTATTGCCGCTGGACCGCAGCATACGGGAATTAATTCCCCAGTGATCCCCTATTAAAATGTCAGCCGACACTTGATCCAGCTTATAGCTGCAATCCATACAGGCGTTGGAAATCGTAAGGCCTGCTCCAAAATTAGTGCCATACAGGTTTCTTGTCAGCAGTATTTCTCTGATGCGGCGGCCATTCTCAAATTCCACGCTCACTTCAGGCACCAGCCAGTTGGTTTCCTTGCTTCTCATGTGCAGACGGGCTATTTTGCTGCCGGCACTCTCCTCCAGGGATTCTTTATACAATTTCCATACCCTGGGTGACGGCACTCCGCCGCATATCAGCGCGCAGGTTATTAAATTCGTATGATCCCCTACATAGTGAGATAACGCGGTCGTCTGGCACGGCGTGCCGGTGAACAGCACCCTGCCTGTTTTTAACGCCTGTTTTATCTCTTTAAAACAGCTGCCCAGATCACTCTGGACATATTTGGAGCCTCTCATCCGTTTTACGTCATCCAGATTCTGGGTGCAGATATGCTTTGCCGTAAAATCGTCATCCCAGACACAGCCGCAGACCGTGCCATTATGGCTGACCGTATATCTTGCCAATTCATAAAACAGCCCGCCTGATGTACTTTCCAGCCGGGAATCCAGGTCCTGTGCGTACACATAGCTGCATTTCATATCCTTGGTATTGCATTCTTGCTTCTGTATCAGGACCGGACAGGTCCGGTCACAGTGTCCGCATGATATACATTTGTCCTGGAAAATCCTGGGTATATAGAAGCCCCGCTCACTTTCCGACATTTCAACCGCTCCTGTGGGGCAGACGGAATAACAATTTGTACAGCCCACACACAGCTCCTCTTTATTGAAGTCCAACATGCAATTTATTCTCCTCGCGTTACGCCCACGGCCTCACTCAGCCACCTCATGGATTCCTCCCTTTTCGTGGCCAGCCGGCGGGTCACATAATCATAATCAATGGCCGTTTTAACTTTCTCCGGCGCAATACAGCTGCGGTCCTCCACCCCTGCCATGCGCAGCAGGTTCTGTACCCGCACCGGGTTGCTGCCATTGGGCAGCGACACAAATTTCTTTTTAAATATAAGGGAAAATACCGTTCCATGAAATGAGTCCGTAATGACAAGGGCCGCCTGGTCTATGTAACGGAGCAGCTCCTCCACCGTAATCCCATAGATGGGCCGTTCCACACATTGATACCGCTTCGAATGGGCCTGAATATTCCAGATGGGAAGCCCCATCACATCTGCGTATTGTTTTACATGGTTTTGGTAGGTATTGATGTTCCCTCCCACAAAGTAGGTCAGAATATATGGCCTGCTGCGCTTTGGATCGGGCTGCAGCTTAAATGCCTCTCTCCAGTCCTCTTCTGCCAGTAACAGCGTCGGGTCCACCACCACGCGGATATCATGGCCTGTTATCTCCCGAAGCTGGTCTCCGGCATACTCCTCCCGCACGCTGACCGCTGAAAATGAGGCCAGCGCCTTTTTAAAACGGGATCTCTCCTCCTGGCTCAGACAGTGGCTCCCCATACTGGAAGCATAGGAAATCCGCTTTTGCGCATTCCCAAATTTCAGAAGATACACATCGTCCAGACCTCCGGTTACCTCAGTATTCCACACCTGGTCGCTTCCCACAAGCAGAACATCATATGTCAATCCCTTCATTTTTTCAATTGTGCGGTAAGGGCATTGGGCTTCCTGCCCGTATAGTGCTTCAAACTGCCTGTTGTCCCGATAGGGATCTCTCCATCCATTAAAAAGATACGTTCTCACGATACTGCTTAAATGCATCATGATCCTGCGTTTCACGGACATATCCATGCACTTGATCTCAGACTGCTCATATCCATTTTCATAGTCAATCAGCTCTGCCTCACATCCCAACTGCCTGAGTGCTCTTACGGTCGCGTAGGATTGGAGGATCGCCCCATAGCTGTGCCTGGCATGGTGAAATGTAACTACGCCTATTTTCATTCCGGCCTCCTTTGTGTCTGTCGGCTTCTGTTTATTCCATAATCCGCTGTATATCATTGTATTTACAATAGTCTGAAATGATTTTAGCAATGGCCATAGGAATCCAAAAGGTGGCCGTCTCATAGCCGTTGATGAAGAACATGGGACAAAAAAAGCTGATGATTAAAGCTGCCATAAATACGATATTTGTCCTCTTAACTTTCAGCAGCTGGATGAACAGGCCTATGTATAAAATGGCGCCAATTATTCCCTGTCCGGTTATAATGTCAATAAAGCAGCTGTGTGTATACCAGCGCAGATACAGCTGGGCATAATAAGTGCCTGAGGCCACTCCGCTGCCCCATACCGGATTGTTCAGGAACGCCTGCATCGCATACCCCCATATCCGAAGCCGGATATTATCAGAATAGCTGTCCGCGTCCATCATCCGGTCAAACAGGGATGTGGTCTGCAGATATTGAAAACCAAGGATTCCCACAACCAGCAGCAGCGCAACCACTGCCAGGCCTTTAACGGATATCCCTTCGGCCAGGATCAGCCTGGATATTAATAAAAATGACGACAGGGCCAGGCTGATAAACGCGGCCCTGGAACCGGTCAGATATATGGCCACGAATATCAGGGCCGCGGCTGATATCAGGAACAGTCTTTTTTCTTTTCCAAACAGAAACTTATATAAAAAATACAAATATCCAAATACCAGAAAGGCCGATAAATAATTTTCATCCTTGCGGACCCCCATAAAGCGGATGCTGATCCGTCCGTTCACAACATTGTAACCGGCGCAGTAGCTGATAAACATAAGGGCGCTGATCAACAGTACCGCAATGGAATAAAATTTAATCATATGTTTAATCATGGCTTCGTCAAAGTTCACATGAGTAACCATAATGTAAAAGAGGTTGAAAATGATCAGGGAATATCCCGTAACTCCCCATGAAACAACGGGAGATATGCTTGTTGAATAGACCGCGGAGAGACAGATCAAAACATTGATCAGATACTGTTTTAAGCCTTTATGGGTCCGGAACGTATACAGGAAGATGATTCCAAAAGCAAGGAGAAAAGGCAGCATCACAAAGCTGAGACCTGCACCAAACCGATTGCCATTGAATATGAGCGAAAGAATCATGATATCCATCGCAAACAAAATAACCGTTCTTCTGCTTAATATGATTTTCCTGCGTTCCTTAATAGACCACATATTACTCCTTGAGTACAACATTATTTGTATACCGTCTGCCTGCGGAGCTTTAAATACACATCTCTTAGCAGCATTACCCCAGCATAGCAGTGATATTTGATACAGATTGCTTTCAGCATGTGATTCCGGCGCAGTTTCCGTAATTCTATATGGTTAAAAACTTCACAGTACGGCTTCTGTGAAAAATACTCCCTGCAGGCCCGCTGCCGCGTTGAGAAGCTGTCCGGATTGGAATGATGAAAGAATTTCTGGGTGATACAGATCTGCATGGACAGGAATACCTGATAATATAACCGGTCGGTCCAAACACGTGCCTTAGAAAATCTGTGTGCAAACTTCCATACCTCCCTGAGATATATCAGGTGTTCTTCATCTGCATTATCCCGGTATGCATTGACCATGCTGTTGCCCGTGCTCCTGTAATGATAGAAATGCCTATGTAAATATACGATATCGCCGGCCTGCTCCGTCAAATACAAGAAATAAAGCCCGTCTTCCCTGTAGGGGATTTCAATAAAACTGATATTTTTCCTTCTCAGATAATCCATGGATATCAGTTTCCAGCAGGCGCTGTCCAGGTTTAATGCCTGGGATGGGTAGCTTTTGTTGGTATACTCCATGGACTTATACTGCAGCTCACAAATTCCTGGATACGAGTCAAAGCGCTCTCCGTGTTGGAATACCGGCGGACTCTCCACCTGCAGATCCGGGTAGTTCCGATAGCCCGAGAAGATGATAACCTCGGGTCTTTTAAGCTGGCTTTGGAGATACTCGTACAGGACCTGGCACATGTTCTCCTCCACCCAGTCGTCGCCGTCCACATAGCAGACCCAATCCGAATCCAGCGCGGCTGTCCCGGAATTGCGCGCAGCCGGAAGGCCCCTGTTTTGGGGATGGTGGATTGTTGTGATCCGTTGGTCCCCAGCTGCATAGGCTTCACATATTTCACCGCAATGATCCGGCGAACAATCATCCACCAATATGATCTGAATATCCTGAAAGGTCTGGTTCTGCAGGCTTTCAATGCATTGCCTGAGGTACGCCTCTTTTATCTTGTATACAGGTACCACGATTCCGATGTACGCCACCTTATTGTATCTCCTTAACACGTTTATCCATGGATGTTCTGAATTCCAGAAGCTTTTTACAATCCTTCATTAACACACCAAACTGCCGGGGTGTCAGCTGCTGTTCGGCATCGCTCAACGCATCGCAGGGAGATGGGTGTACCTCAATCTCCAGGCCGTCACAGCCGGCCATGATGGCGCAGAGGCTCATGGGGCCGATGAGATCTGTGCGTCCAGTGGCATGGGATGGGTCTACTACCACCGGCAGATGGGTCAGCTTTTTGAGGGCTGCCACAGCGCTCAGGTCAAGGGTGTTGCGGGTATATGTTTCTATGGTCCGGATTCCCCGCTCACAGAGGATTACGTTGGGGTTGCCTTCATTCATGATATATTCGGCGCAGTTTAGCCATTCTTCTATGGTGGAATACATCCCCCGCTTTAACAGCACCGGCTTCTGTGTCTTTCCCACCTCTATCAGCAGTGAATAGTTCTGCATATTCCTTGTTCCGATCTGAAGGACGTCCGCGTATTCACTGATCAAAAAGACATCCCGGGTATCCGTAACCTCCGTAATAATGGGCAGGCCGACGGCTTGTCCTGCTTTACTGAGATATTGAAGCCCGTATCTTCCCAGCCCCTGGAAAGAATATGGCGATGAGCGCGGCTTATACGCACCTCCCCGTATCATTCCGGCGCCGGCCGCTTTGACGGCTTCCGCTGCCGCCATGATCTGTCCTTCCGACTCCACGCTGCAGGGGCCGGCAATTACAAGGAAATCCTTTCCGATTGTAATATCCCCAACCTTGATCTCCGTTCTGCTCCCATCTTCATGGGCGTTGACCAGCTTCAGGCCCTTCATGATGCATTCTCCATTTTCTCTTGGATCAGAGCCGCCAGGGAACCTACCACCTTAAACTCAGGACTGTTGAGCTCCTCCTCTGTGAACGTGATTTGAAACTCGTCCTCCAAGGCCACTACAAACTGAATCATACCCATGGAATCTATATAACCCTCCTCTGCATAGTTGAAGGCATGCCCATCTATATCAGCGGGAATACTGTATTCAGTCTCAATATATTCTAAAATAAATGTCTCAATCTCCATCCTCATGATCCTCCGTCTGATTTGCTGCATTTTTCCCGACAATTTCAATTATTTTCGATTTCATTAATTTTCCCATGGTATTCCTGGGCAGTTCCTCAAGGAGATAAATATAATGGGGCTGCTGAAAATCCGCCAGATTCTTTGCGCAATAAACTTGTATCAGCCGCTTATCCGGACTTTTCCCCTCCTCCGGCACCACCGCCAGGGCGACTACCTCCCCCAGCCGTTCATCCGGATAAGGGAACGCGGCGCACTCCCTCACCTCAGGCAGCTGCTGGACGCATTGTTCAATGTCATATGGATATACATTAATCCCGCCTGTGATAATCAGCTCTTTTTTGCGCCCGCTGTAATAGAGATAGCCGTCTTTATCCAGCCATCCCAAATCACCTGTCTTAAAATATCCGTCCGCAAATACGGCTTCTGTCATCTGCGGCTGATTGTAATATCCCTTAAATACCAGCTGAGATTTACACGCGATCTCCCCCACTTCTCCTGCTTCCGCCTGGGTTCCATCATTCCGCAGAATACGGATATCTGCTTCCGGAATCGTTCTTCCCACTGATTTCTGTTTATTATCTGCCTCGCGGAAGTTGATGCTGGTGACTGTAGATACCTCGCTGGTTCCATACATCTCGTGAAAATCACACTGCAGCTTCTCAATTAACTCCGTGCGCACATGGGGTTCTAAGAGAGCGGAGGAGGATACCACGCTTCTCAAGCTGCTCAGATCGGCCGCAAAGGGGCTGGACAGAAGCTGCGCCACCTGGCTCAGCTGCGCGGATACCGCAATCGTAAATGTCACCTTCTGCTTCTGGATGCAGTTCAGCCACAAAGAAGGCGTAAATCTGGGCAGAAGCACTGACGTTGCCCCTATTAACAGCGGCACTAAAACAAGGCGTTCCGCAAGTGAATGATATAAAGGCGTGGCCGCCAGAATACGGTCTGCAGATGAAATGTGATAAAGCCTGACATGAGCCTTGGCCCGCATATATTTATTGTTCTGGGTCAGCTCTATTGGTTTGGGCGAGCCTGTGGACCCTGATGTCATGGTGAGTATAAAGGTCTCCTCCCCATTTACCTTATCACAGTTAGGCCTGGCGCAGGAACCGTGAAGCAGAGCAGACAGATTGGACGCCCCTGCCGCCTCCCCGTCCAGGCAAAGCCTGAACCCGTCGGGACGCACGCTTTTATGTTTCAGCAGCTGCGAAAAAAAGGCCTTTCTGGCAATCACATGCTTTACATCTCCTGCCTGAAACGCGGTTTCTATGGCTGCCACCGGGATTGTGGGATTGATCGGCACCAGGCCCGCTCCGATATCGGCTGCCGCCAGCATCAGCGCCACGGATTCAATGCTGTTATTCATTGGCACCCCAATCTTATCCCCGTATGCAACCCCATTCTCCAGCAGAATATTTGAATACCGGCTGACAAATGAGGCCAATTCCCCGTATGTCATGGTCTTTCCGTCACACCAGACTGCTTCTTTTTCAGAATATTTCTCTGCATTTTCGTAAAACAAATCTGCAATACGCATGATCACTCCGCTCCTCAGTCATTTTCAGTTATCATATTGGCATAACACGCGCCGGATTCCCAAATACCCGGCTTTTTTCAGGGATGTCCTTTAAGATCACGCTTCCCAGCCCAAGATAGGAATCATCTCCGATATGCAGATCATTTGCGATGGATACGCCGGCCGCCACAAATACCCGCCGGCCGATTGTCACATTCCGCAGAACACTGCACATCCCGCTGATTGTCGTATAGTCGCCAACCAGAACATCATGGCCGACTCCTGAGGATAACACTGTCACAAAGTCCCCCACTTTTGAATTAACCGACAGTTTTGAACCGGGAAACATGATCAGGCCTTCCCCATGGCTGCTGAACGGCGTCACCACAGCCGTGGGATGTATGACATCCGCAAACAGCGCGCCCTTTTCCTTCATCTCTTTCACAACCAGCTCCTTGATCCCGGGGTCCCCCAATGCCAGGGCAAATACTTCATCCTCCCCTGGCTGCCAGTCATGAACCCGCCCGATGACGGGATAATCGCATTCTATATGATCCAGGGCATGCAGATTATCATCTATAAACCCCATAATTTCCCATTTCTGTTGAACCGCGTTGATATCCTTAATCCATTGCAGAAGCTCCCGTCCAAAACCGCCTGCTCCTATAATCACTATCTTTTTCACCGATTATCCTCCAGCTATTTCTCCAGCTTCATATAATTGTTATCGGAATCCGCTTGTAAAGTTTCAATATCCGCCGTACCTATAAACTCACAGCGTGAACCGCCGTCTTCCGATGTGGCCCCTTTTCTTGACAGGACAATCATAATGGTGGAGAGGATTGATTTAAAATCTATCCAAAAACTCACATGGCCGACATACCAGACATCTTTTTCAAATTGTTCCTCCCATGTCTGGGCGTTCCTGCCATTTATAACCGCCACATTGGACAGTCCCGGACGGATCTCGTGGCGGCGCAGCTGCTCAGTGGTATACCGTTCAAGATACCTGACCGGCAGGGGGCGCGGACCGATGATACTCATCTCTCCCTTTAGAATATTCAGCAGGCTGGGCAGTTCATCGATGGAGGTGGCTCTCAGGAAGCTTCCAAAGGGGGTAATACGCTCTGAATCCGGCAGATAGATCCCATGTTCATCCCGGCTTTCTGTCATTGTCCGGAATTTCATCATCAGGAACTCCCGGTTATCCTTACCCACCCGTCTCTGTTTAAACAGGACCGGCTTCCCCAGTTTGATCCGGATCAGAACTGCAACCGCCGCCAGCGGCAGCGCCAGAACCGTCAGGGCGGCAGCCGATAATATTACATCCATCAGACGTTTTATATATCGCTTGTAAATCATGTCTCATTTACCGCAAACAGGGCTTTTATGATGCCGCACACCCGCGCCAGGTCATGATCCGTCATCTTCGTGTCGCTTGGCAGGCATACGCCTCTCCGGAACAGGGTCCCTGCCACACTGTTATCAGCCCACTTTTCCCGGTCCACAATGGTAAGCGGCTCATCACAGACGGTTATAAACGGCCTGCCCTGAAAGACCGGCTGAAGGTGCATCGGCTTCCAGACCGGCCTCGATTCCACTTGGTCCCCGGCCAGCGCGTCCATGATCTGGTCGGGGGTGACGGCTGTTCTTGTTTCATCCAGCTGTATACAGGTCAGCCAGCAGTTGCTGTATGTATGTTCCGCCAGGGGCATAAGGCTGACCCCTTCAATCTTCTGAAGCGCATTTTTATAGTAAGAATAGATGTACCGTTTTTTGGCCACCCGGTCTTTTAAGACCTTCAGCTGTCCGCGTCCGATACCGGCGGAGATATTGCTCATGCGATAATTGTATCCGATTTCGCTGTGCTGGTAGTGCCGTGCCTGCTCCCGCGCCTGTGTGGACCAGAATCTCACCTTGGCTGCACGCTCCCTGGCCTTCCCGGTATCATCCAGGCTGCATACCAGCATTCCTCCGCCTGATGTTGTTATGATCTTATTGCCGTTAAAGCTGAAAATGCCATAGTCCCCAAAGGTTCCGGTCCATTGCCCCCCATACAGGCTCCCAAGTGATTCTGCTGCATCCTCTATGACAGGCGTGTGATTCTCCCTGCACAGCTTCATAATCTTATCCAGATCGGCGCATAACCCGTACAAATGTACCAGAACAACGGCCTTCACCTCAGGATATTGCTCAAATGCCTTGGCCAGAGCGGCCGGCGACATATTCCAGGTTTCATAATCACTGTCAATAAAAACAGGCTCTGCTCCCAGATATATCATCGGATTCACCGTGGCCGCAAAGGTGAGGGTGGGACAGAACACAATGTCCCCCCGGCCAACCCCGGCCGCTTTCAGAGCCATGTGCAGCGCGGCCGTACCTGATGATAATGCGGCCGCAGCCTTTGTACCGGTTATGTCGGTGAATTCCTGTTCCAACATATTTACATTTTTTCCCAACGGAGCTACCCAATTGGTATCAAACGCCTCTTTTACATATTCCTGTTCATATCCCTCATCGCTCATATGCGGCGATGAAAGATAGATCTTCTGTCTCTCACTCATGTATCTGCCCTCTCGTATTGATGAAGATTTTTATTATGAATCCCTATCCGGGTCCAGGACTGCAAGACCGGGTTCCCGGCCGGCTGCCGCCTCTGCCGCCGCCAGATCCGAATCCCAGCTCATATAGTGGTATTCCGGCACCAGCTCATGCACCAGATACCGTATATTTTCCGATTCACTCCAGGCCGCCAGCCCCAGCCGGTTGAGAACTTTTTCAAACCTTTGGTAATCCATCACAGTCGGCTTCCCGATAAAGATCCGTTCATTCTCCGTCTTTTGGAGTCCTTCCTCATCCATGAGCAGCTCCTCATACAGCTTTTCCCCAGGCCTTAAGCCTGTAAAGCTGATGTCAATATCCCTGTAGGGTTCATATCCGGAGAGACGGATCAGGTTCTCGGCCATATCCAGTATCCGGACCGGATTGCCCATATTCAGGACAAAGATCTCTCCGCCCTTTGCATAGGCGCCGGCCTGTATCACAAGGCTCACCGCTTCCGGGATTGTCATAAAATACCGTATAATATCTTTATGGGTCACTGTCACCGGGCCGCCATTTTCAATCTGCTGTTTAAACAGCGGGATTACGCTTCCGTTGCTCCCCAGGACATTACCAAAACGAACCGCAACAAACTCGCTTCTGCTCTTCTCATTGCACATCTGGATAATCATCTCACACAGCCGCTTGCTGGCGCCCATGATATTGGTGGGGTTCACCGCCTTATCCGTGGATATGAGAATGAAACGCTTTACGCCGTACTTAATTGCTGCCTTGGCGGTCTTATATGTTCCCATCACATTGTTTTTGACAGCCTCATTGGGACTGTCTTCCATCAAGGGCACGTGCTTATGGGCCGCTGCATGGTAGACAATGTCGGGCCTGTATGTGCGGAACAGATATTCCAGACGGTTTGTATTGCGCACGGACCCGATGAGCACCACCAGATCCAGAAGGGGATAGTTCCGTTTAAGCTCCTGCTGGATTTCATATGCACTGTTTTCATATATGTCAAAGATTATCAGCTGTCTGATCTTGTGCTCCGCCAATTGCCTGCACAGCTCGCTTCCGATGGAGCCGCCGCCTCCGGTAACCAGAACCACCTTATCCCTGACATAACCCATGATCTCATCCAGATTGGTCTGGACCGGCTCCCTTCCCAGCAGATCTTCCAGTTCTACTGTTCTGAGCCGGGAAATGCTTACTTCTCCGTTCATCAGCTGATATATTCCAGGGAGGGTTTTCACTTGGCAGCCGGTCATCTGGCATAGTCTCAGGATGTCCCGCATCTCCTCAGGTTTTGCTGTGGGAATGGCAACATAGATTGTCTCTATCCTCTGTTCTTTAGCAAGCCTTGGTATGTCGTTTCTGGAGCCGGTAATGGAGACGCCGTCTATCATACGCCCCTGCTTGTCCCTATCGTCATCCACAATGCATACCGGGTAACCGTGGATCTTCTCGCTGCCCTTCATTTCCCTTATAATAAGGGTTCCCGCCTTTCCGCCCCCAACAATCATCACGCGGGGCGGGTCCTTCCTTTCAGCCGTCTGCTTCAGCCTGTTTACCATTCTCTGGGCGATCTGGAAGCTGCTGCGCCCCCACATGGCCGCCACAGTCATCAGCACAAACCACAGTACATAGTAGCTTCTGGGCATCCGCGCGCCAAACAGCAGGATTCCCACAGACTGGGCAAAGGCAGCGGTCAGGCAGGACAGGACCACCAGCATCATTTCCCGTATGCCGGCAGATCCCCACATGATGGCATACAGATGCCCCCCGCAGAACACAAGGGACACCACCGCCATCTGCAGGAAGCCATACTTCCATAACTCCCTTCCGAACTCAATCGGTACAGCCGACAGATTCAGGTCGAATCTCAGCCACAGGGCCAGGCAGGCGCTCAACCAGACCATCGCCATATCATAGGTCCAGAGCAGCCCCATTCTCACCTGCTTGCTGTGGGGAAGATATGTTTCTAAAGCAAAAAGATTTTTACATGCCACGTTTATACCCACCTTTTTTCCGACGCGTAGAAGATTGCTCCTACCGCTTGTAAATTACAGAAACCGTACCCGAGTTTGGAATATTAAACCAGAGGGTTTTGGCCGCCACGTCCATCCGGGCCGGCTGTATCACAGTCCACGTTCCCGTGAAATTGTTGTAAAAAAGCACCTGCACCACTCCCAGTCCCTCTGCCAGATTGGGGATATACAGCGGCACTTCTACCACCCCTGTTTTCTCTGTGTTATCTGCCGCACTCTTTGTAACAATCGCCTGTGTTCCCACCAGCACGTTATATCCGGTCAGATCCACTCCGGGGACCGCTTCGTTCAGCGGCTGACCGCTGTTGATGCCATTTATGGAGGCTACAACACTCTCCGGAAGCCCGGCAACTGCGGTTCCGGCATCTTTTAAAATCTCCAGGGCCGTATCCCCAATTACCGACTGCCCCCTGCTGTTCGTCTGCGCGTCTCCGCCTATGACCGGGCCTGTGCCCGGGCTGTTGGCCGCATAAGTACACACTGGCTGTGCTGCCGCCAGTACCACAGTTAACGCAATTGCTGTCAATCTTTTTCTCATAATGCTCACTGTTCCTTTCCTCTGCTTATTCTTGCCTATACTTTTAATCAGTTGCTATATATCATTTCCCGGCCGGTCTGTAAAAAAGCTCCAGGATTAAGGGACGTATCTGCTCCGAATCTGGATAATATTCATCGTAAATTGATGTTTCCACAGCCTTGCCCGGAAGTGTGAACATATCAGTCACCCCCACAGCTTCTCCTCCCTGGATAAATGACAGCGCCATATCCAGATATTGGTCCTTTGCCATATCGGTTACCATATAGGGTTCTATTTCTTTCATAATCCGTGGCACCAGGCCGTCATCCCGGCGGGCCGCCGTCCTGGCAGCCTTCAGGAATCCTTCTATATAGGATTTCTGCCGTTCCGTGCGCTCCAGCGCGCTTTGAGCCTGTCCCGTATCCCTGCTGCGGATGTAGGTCTCCGCCTGTTCCCCCCGAAGCGTAAGCTTTGTTCCATAAACAAAGGCCGGGTCCTTCTGCTCCAGCCCGCGCTCCTTTATGGTGACGGTGACGCCCCCCACTCCATCATTCATAACCGGCACTGCCGACATGCCGACCGCCATATATCCATCTATCTCCAGTCCGTCAAGCAGCCCGCTGACCGCCTCGGCCATATACCGGCAGCTCTTCTCTCTCCCATCTCCATAGGCATAGGCCAAAGCCAGATGCTGGATCTCCTGCCCAAGCTCATTGCCGCTTAAGTCTGTCAGGTTAATCTCCGTCATGGTATCCCTGGGTATCATAAGGATTTTCACACTGTCTCTCGCCGTGTCCTGGGCGATCAGAAAGATTCCGTCCGCCTGTCCCCCTTTTCCTGCCGTCGTAACATCCCCCAGACTTCCGGGCCTGTCGATTCCCATACACAGGATAGCCTTAACATGCCTGTTGCGCCGGTAGTTTTTTCCTTCGTACACGAT
>URUZ01000080.1 GCA_900551225.1 uncultured Clostridium sp. | reverse complement strand
AAGCATGAGTTCGAGCGGTCGCTGAGCTGAGAAGCCCTCGTTAAGTAGGCGCCCCCCTTACGAGGAACGCCCCTCCTAGATCCGAACGTGCGGCTTTCCCGCATTCGGCTCCCTATAAGACTGATTGTTCAGCAGTTTTCATATATACTGACATATATCCTCGGTCTGATCAGTGGATAGTATTTCAGCAATTCCTGATAACCTTCCCAAGTATAGCTCTTTTTCTGGCTCCTTCGGTTCAGCCAGTACCTTAATCGGGCTTCCACGTAGTAGTAGAAGTTGTTTATACTTCGGCCATTATCTGTTATCCCATAGTAATGATAGTATCCAATAAGCGTTTGGTTCAGCCTCTTGATGATTTCCTCCACCTTTTTGGTCCGAAGGCTTTTTATCACTCGGTTCATCTCCTTGCATTTCTTCCGCATTTTCTTCTTACTGGTCTTCCTTTTCACTCTGAACTTTCCATTCCTGCTTTCGCTGCAATAGTGTGTGAATCCCAGGAAGTCGAAGGTTTCCGCTTTTTCTCCTCGTCTTTTTGCGTCTCTTTGCGCGAACCGACCGAACTCGATTAGACGGCTTTTCTCCTCTTCCAGGCTTAGTCCAAAGTGTTTCATCCTATGTTTTAAGCGTTCGTAGAATCTCTCCGCTTCCTCCTTATACTGGAAGCATGCCACAAAATCGTCCGCATACGCGATTATCCTCCGGAGCCTTAATCTGTTCCTTAAAATACCGCACATAAAAATCAATTTGCCCGATGTCCTGATAAGACAGTTTTCCGGTCTTCAGGTCAATCAGCACGAAACACTTTAAGATGTAATTATAAAATACCAGGTCGATGAAATAGTGGTCGCCATCGATGGTGATGCGCTTTTGTCTCGCTACAAAGGAGAAACCCTTTCCCAATTCCAATAAAAACTCCTGCAGATTATCAAGAAGTCCCTGCTCTAAGTCCTTTTCATAGTAGGATGTGTTTTGCTTTAAATCCAAAAACTCCAAGATGTACGGGTCTTTCAAAATATATTCAGGATCTGTCTTAGGCTCTAGTGATTGTATTTCACCTCTTACGGCCTCTCGCTGCTCCGACTGTGTGGCAAGCAGCCTTTCATAGAAAAACGAATTGATTTGACGTTCCAACTGCCGCACGCTCCAACCGCATTCAGCACATTCCTTCAGATAAAAATCCCGTCTATCTTGATCCGCTATACGCATCAGCAAACGATAATGTGACCAGCTCAATTCCGCACACAGTGTGTGCGCTTTTGGAAAAGCCAAATAAAACTGACGCATTTGCTGCAAATTACGCTCGGTAAAGCCTGCGCCAAATTCCTTTGTCAGCTGATCAGACAGGTATTTAAGAAGCTGCTTATAGGCCGCAGCCTCCAAAAATGTATTAAGATAGTAACCGGGAAAAGCTTGCAGACAAAATGGATGATTTCCTGGGCGGTAAAACAATAGACAATGAAGTCTCTGCTCCATCGGGAGACGTAGAACAGGCGTTGAAACTTTATTTGAAACAACCCCTAAGATGCTAATGCAAGTTGTCCTTTCTATCCAATCTGCAAAAAAAGAGTAATTTTATTAGCAGCATTAGGAGGTTCGACTTAAACAAAAAAAGCCGAAAACCTAGTAAAATCAAGGTTTTCGGCTTGGTTTCTAACGTTCCTGAGCGGATTCGAACCGCTGGCCTTCCGCTTAGGAGGCGGACGCTCTATCCTGCTGAGCTACAGAAACATATAGTCCGCCTTATATATTACCTTATTTTCCCGAAAAAATCAAGCTAAAATTCCACAGTTCCCTGCATCCACACCTGGCCTTTGAACCGGCGGCCTACCTGGGGCTCACCCAGCAGGTCCATTTTGTTGATGGCTACGTGGAAATTCATATCGTTGCAGTCCAGGGCCAGGTTGTAGACCTCCTCGCCGGTGAGGCGGTTGGTCTTTACCTCGATGCCTGTGATCTCCCCGATAATGGAATACTGGTCGCATTCCACGCCGCAGGGCATGAAGCAGGTGTCGATGATGGAGTAAATGTCCTCATGTGCGATGCGCCTGGATACCATGGAGTACAGGTCAATATCCTCAATGGTCAGGGTCTCAATGGCGTCCTCATCCCCGTTCTTGGCGGCCTCAATGAGACTGGTGCGCTTCTTGGAAGCCTGGCGCAGGTTCTCGGCCTGCTGTTTGGTCTTTTTCACCGGAAGAAGAACCTTGCCCTGTACCGAAAGGCCGGTCAGGGACACCCCCTTGGGTTCCGCCTTCTCTTTATTCTGCCGTCTGGACCTGTAGCTCATGGAGTTCTCCATATAAAAGATCAGGGAGATTCCCACCCGGTACTCATCTAAAAGGCCGGCGTATGTCTCCCGCTCCGCGTGACGCTGGATTGAACAATCTGCGTCAGAGCTGATGCCGGGGTTGGTCATATAAGGAAAATAATACTCCTGCTGAAACTTCCCCTCTTCATCCATCTCACCGGCCAGAGCCACGCCCATTCCATCCGCCAGCTCTGCCCGAAGCTCGCAGAACACGCTGCCTTCATTCTCAGTCATCTGCCCCGTACTCCTGGCTTCGGCCGCCAGCTGGGCAAGGAGCTGTTCCATCTCTTTTTTCTTCTGGTACGTACTGAACCCTACCGTGCGCATAAATTTGTGCATCCATGTCACCTTCTTTCCTGATCCCACAATTCTTCGCCCATTATATACTACTTTACCCTGGATTACCAGCCCTATTTTAAAACCGTAAAGGATTTTTAAAAGCCATAAAATGTCAAAAAGATACAAAATGTATATATTGACTGAAAATCCAACCTATGGTAATATGAATTTATGAAAACCGCATAAATTCGGATGATGGATTTGGGAGAGATCGGCTGTCATATTAAGCCGGAGCCGAAGGGGACGCGAAAAACTCTCAGGCAAAAGGACCAGATACCGGACGAAACTCTGGAAAGCGACGACGCACCGACGAAGCAAAATCTTTCAGGTTAAAGGGACAGAGCGCACAAATAACTTCACAGTTGTTTGTGCGTTTTACGTTTTATATTTAACGATCTCTGATTTCCCAGGCGGCTATTCTACACCTTTAAAGGAGGAAAAAAACATGGCAACAGAAAACACCGGCTTAAAGACGCCCCTCTATGACATCCACGAATCGTCCGGAGGGAAGATCGTTCCATTTGCTGGCTACCTACTCCCGATACAGTACGAGACAGGCGTTATCAAAGAGCATATGGCTGTCCGGACTCAATGCGGGCTCTTTGACGTGTCCCATATGGGTGAGATTCTCTTGACCGGTCCGGACGCCCTGAAGAACCTGAACATGCTTCTGACCAACGATTACACTGTAATGGAAGACGGCCAGGCGCGCTACAGCCCCATGTGCAACGAGGAAGGCGGCGTGGTGGACGATCTGATCGTCTACAAGATCAGGGACGGCCAGTATTTCATCGTAGTCAACGCATCCAACAAGGATAAGGATTATGAGTGGATGAAAGCCCATGTCACCGGCGATGCAGTGCTGGAAGACATCTCCGCCCAGGTGGCCCAGCTGGCTCTCCAGGGCCCCAAAGCCATGGATATCTTAAGAAAGCTGGTGAAGGAGGAGGATATCCCCGAGAAATATTATACCTGCAAGTTTAACCGGATGATCGACGGCATGCGCTGCGTCATCTCCAAGACCGGTTACACCGGCGAGGACGGCGTGGAGATCTATCTGGCCGCAGAGAATGCGCCCAGACTCTGGAACCTCCTCCTGGAGAATGGCCGCGAGGAAGGCCTGATCCCCTGCGGACTGGGCGCCAGAGACACCCTGCGCCTGGAAGCTTCCATGCCGCTGTACGGCCATGAGATGAATGACGAAATCTCCCCCAAGGAAGCTGGACTGGGCTTCTTCGTGAAGATGGATAAGGAGGACTTCATCGGCAAGAAAGCCATTGAGGAAAAAGGCCCCCTGACCAGAAGGCGCATGGGCTTAAAGGTGACCGGCCGCGGTATCGTCCGCGAACAGCAGGCCGTCTACGCCGACGGCAGGCAGATCGGCACCACCACATCCGGCACCCACTGCCCTTACCTGGGCTATCCCGTGGCCATGGCCCTTCTGGATATTGCATACAAAGAGCCGGGCACAGCCGTGGAGGTGGACGTCAGAGGCCGCCGCGTAGCCGCAGAGATTGTGAAGCTGCCATTTTACAAAAGATCCTGATATCAGTGACACACATGTAAGCGCCTAAATGACCGGCGCCCAACACTTATAACCAGCCACTGCACGAAGGTTGTGAGAAATCTCGCTAAGTGCCAGTGACATGTATCCCACGTAAGCGCCTGAAATACAGGCGCCAAGTACACATAACAAGGAGGTATTATAATGAATTTCCCAAAAGAACTGCTCTATTCCAAATCCCATGAATGGGTTCAGATGCTGGATGACACCACCGCCCGGGTCGGTTTAAGCGATTACGCCCAGGATGCCCTCGGCGACCTGGTATTCGTCAATCTGCCGGAGTCCGGCGATGAGGTGGCAGCCGGAGAGACATTCGCAGACGTTGAGTCCGTGAAGGCTGTTTCCGACGTTTATTCTCCCCTTACAGGAACTGTTGCCGAGGTTAATGAAGCGCTGCTCGATGCGCCGGAATCCATCAACGAGGACCCATACGGCGCATGGTTTGTCCAGGTAGCCGACATCTCCGGCAAGGAAGATCTGATGAGCGCAGACGAGTATGAAGCATTTTTAAAAACCATCGAATAATAAGGGGGAGACACCATGGGTTCCTACGTACCAGGCACAAAGCAGGAGCAGCTGGATATGCTGCGCTCCATTGGCTTTGAAAGTTTTGACGATATGTTTTCCCACATCCCGCAGCAGGTGCGCATTGAGGGCGGCCTGAATCTGCCGGAGGGTTTAAGTCAGCTGGAAGTAATCCAGAAGATGACCGGAATGTCTGAGAAGGACGTGGTATTTTCCCATATCCTCCGCGGAGCCGGGGCTTACAACCACTACATCCCCGCCATTGTGGGCAGCGTGACGGGCAAGGAAGAGTTTATCACGGCCTACACGCCCTACCAGGCAGAGATCAGCCAGGGTATACTCCAGTCCATTTTTGAATACCAGACCATGATCTGCGAGATCACAGGCATGGACGCCTCCAACGCATCCATCTACGACGGAGCCACCGCGGCAGCGGAAGCCACCGCCATGTGCAGGGACAGGAAACGCAGCACCGTCTACATATCCGCCACCTCCCACCCGGACGTGATCCAGGTGGTTAAGACCTACTGCTTCGGCAGCAACACCAAGGTGGTGGTGGTGCCCGAGGCTGACGGCGTTACGGACAGCGAGGCATTAAAAATGCTTCTTGCCGAAGATCCGGCTGCGGCCTGCTTCTTCGTGCAGCAGCCCAACTTCTACGGCTGCATGGAGGACGGGGACGCCCTGGGCGAGATCACCCACAGCGCAGGCGCAAAATACATCATGGGCTGCAATCCCATGTCATTGGCCATTATGAAAACTCCGGCCCAGTACGGCGCCGACATCGCGGTGGGCGACGGCCAGCCGCTGGGCATGTCCTTGGCATTCGGAGGCCCTTACCTGGGCTTCATGACCGCCACCTCGGCCATGGCCAGGAAGCTTCCCGGACGGATTGTGGGCGAGACCACGGACGCAGCGGGCAACCGGGCATATGTCCTGACCCTCCAGGCCAGAGAGCAGCATATCCGCCGCGAGAAGGCCAGCTCCAACGTGTGCTCCAACCAGGCCCTCTGCGCCCTCACCGCCAGCGTGTACATGACCGCCATGGGCGCAGGCGGGATGGCCCAGGCAGCAACCCTGTGCATGTCCAAGGCCCATTACCTGGAAGGCGTGCTGAAGGATGCCGGGCTGGCGCCGAAATACAGCCGGCCATATTTCCATGAGTTCGTAACCACCGGACCCCAAGGCTCCTCCGACGTTCTCCTTAAGGCGCTGGAGCAGGAGGGAATCCTGGGCGGTCTGCCCTTATCCGATCATGAGATCCTCTGGTGTGCGACTGAGATGAACACCAAAGCAGAGCTGGACCGGACGGCAGCCATCGTGTCCGCCGCCTTAAGCGGCATGAAGAAGGAGGTATGAAGCCAATGAAGCTCGTATTTGAAAAAGGGGCCGAGGGCAGAAAACTGGATCTGCTCCCCTCCTGCGACGTACCATGCGTAACCCCGGAAGAGGGATTTCTGCGAAGCGATGCTCCCCATCTTCCCCACCTGTCGGAAAATGAAATCAGCCGGCACTATACACAGCTGGCCGGACGCACCCACGGTGTAAACGACGGCTTCTACCCCCTGGGCTCCTGTACCATGAAGTACAATCCCAAGATAAATGAGGAGGCGGCCGCCCTCCCCGGTTTCAGGAAGATCCATCCCCTTCAGCCCGCCCACACGGTCCAGGGCGCTCTGGAAATGTTATACACCGCCGAGTCCCTGCTCTGCGAGATCACCGGCATGGATGCCATGACTTTCCAGCCGGCGGCAGGCGCACACGGCGAATTCACGGGACTGCTGCTGATCAAAGCCTATCATGTCAGCCGCGGAGACCATAAACGGAACAAGATTATTGTGCCCGACTCTGCCCACGGAACCAACCCCGCCAGCGCCACCATGTGCGGCTATGACGTAATCAGCATTCCATCCCGCGCCGACGGCTGTGTGGACCTGGACCAGCTGAGAGCGGCTGTAGGCGAGGACACCGCAGGCCTGATGCTGACCAACCCCAACACAGTGGGGCTTTTTGACAAGAATATCCTGGAGATCACACAGATTGTCCACCAGGCGGGCGGCCTGTGCTACTATGACGGAGCCAACTTAAATGCAGTGATGGGCATCGTGCGCCCGGGCGACATGGGATTTGATGTGGTTCACCTGAACCTTCACAAGACATTTTCCACGCCCCACGGCGGCGGCGGCCCGGGCAGCGGCCCAGTGGGCTGCAAGGAGTTCTTAAAGCCATTTATCCCTGGAAAGCAGGCGGTAAAATGCGCGGACGGCACCTACGCCCTGGAGCAGGAATCCCAGTCCATCGGCGCGGTCAAACAGTTCTACGGCAACTTCCTGGTGGTGGTAAAGGCCCTGTCCTACATCCTGACCTTAGGCCGCGAGGGAATCCCGGAAGCCTCCTCCAACGCAGTGTTAAACGCCAACTACATGCGCGTCAAACTGTCCGATGTCTACAAGATGGCCTACGATGAGACCTGCATGCACGAGTTTGTCATGACCCTGGAGGACTTAAAGCACCAGATCGGCGTTTCGGCAATGGATATCGCCAAAGCCCTGCTGGACTACGGCATCCACCCGCCCACCATGTACTTCCCGCTGATTGTCCATGAGGCGCTGATGGTGGAGCCAACTGAGACGGAATCCAGGGAGACTCTGGACGAAGCCATTGAAGTTTTCCACAAGATTTACGAAACAGCCATGGCTGATCCACAATCCCTGCACCTTGCTCCACACTCCACCCCCATCGGAAGGCCCGATGAGGTAACCGCCGCCAGAAAACCGGTGCTGCGGTACACCTTCAGTTAAGGGGCGGCTGTCTATGGTGCGCCGGCTGACCTGGATTGAAACAGACAATACATGGCCCTACAGGAACCTGGCCATGGAAGAATATATGACGAGTCACGAGGAGAAAGGGGAGTGCATCCTCTTCCTGTGGCAGAACCGTCACACTGTAGTAATAGGTAAGAACCAGAACTGCTGGAAGGAGTGCAAGGTCAGTGAGCTGGAATCAGACGGCGGATATTTAGTCCGCCGCCTCTCCGGAGGCGGAGCGGTGTACCATGACCTGGGGAACCTGAATTTCACCTTCATGGTCAAACGGCCCGACTACGATGTGGACCGCCAGCTGCAGGTGATCATCACCGCTCTGGGACTTCTGGGCATTCACAGTGAAAAGACAGGACGCAACGACGTGACAGCCGACGGCCGCAAGTTCTCCGGCAACGCATTTTACAGGTCCGGGGACTGCTGTTACCACCACGGCACCCTGCTGCTGGATGTAGATAAGGGGCAGATGTCCCGTTTCCTGAACGTTTCCCGGGAAAAACTGGCCTCAAAAAGCGTGGCTTCCGTTAAATCCAGGGTTGTTAACCTGAAGGAACTGCGGCCGGACCTGACTGTTGAATTGATGAAAGAGACCCTGGTGAAGGCATTTTCCCAGGTGTACGGACTTCCGGCCAGACGGATGGATGAGTCAGAGCTGCCCCAGGATGAAATCCAGGGCCTGACAGACCGGTTCCAGTCCTGGGACTGGAAGTACGGACGGAAGATCCCCTTTGACTATCAGCTGGAACAGCGGTTTGGCTGGGGTGACATCCAGCTTCAGCTCCATGTGGAGCAGGGGCGGGTGACCGAGGCCGCCGCTTACTCAGACGCCATGGAACAGGAACTGATCGCCGGAATCCCTGAGGTTCTGAAAGGCTGCCTTTGCAAGGCGGAGAACCTGTGCAGGGCGATGGACGGCCTGGGTGACCCAGCGGGGACGCCGGACGGCTCCGCCGGGCCGGGCAGCTCATCGGTCGCGCCGCCGGCAGACAGCGCGGCCGCGGCCATTCTCCCGGATATCAAAGCCCTGATACAGGGCAGCTTATAGCTAGTGCCTCCCGGCGTATTTACGCCGGGATGTGCTAGCACAAACCGAAAGCCCCTCGCCGCTGCGCGGCTTCAGGGGCTTTCTATCAAACAACCAGAAAGGCATAACCATTATGGCAGACAAATATGATTTAGTCATTATCGGCGCCGGCCCGGGCGGTTACGAGGCAGCCGTGGAGGCAGCCGGCCTGGGGCTGAAAACAGCCCTCATAGAGAACCGCCAGCTGGGCGGCACCTGCTTAAACCGCGGCTGCATCCCCACCAAAACCATTCTCCACACCGCAGAACTGTACCATCAGGTATCGGGAGCCGCTTCCATGGGTCTCACCGCAGAGAACCTGTGCTGTGATATGAAGCAGGTACAGGCCCGTAAGGAACAGGTGCTGGAGCAGCTGAGAGGGGGCATCGCCGCCCTGATGAAGGCCAATAAGGTCACGGTCATCCAGGGCACCGGCACCTTGCTGGACTCAGGGCTGGTTCAGGTCCAGCCGGAGGGCACCCTGCTGGAAGCCGAGCACATCCTGATAGCCACAGGCTCGGTCCCCGCAGTGCCGCCCATCCCCGGCGCGGACCTGCCCGGCGTTGTCACCAGTGATGAACTGCTGGACCAGGACACACTGTCCGACCGCCTGGTAATCATCGGCGGCGGCGTAATCGGCATGGAATTCGCCTCCATCTACAGCGCCCTGGGCCGGCAGGTAACGGTGATCGAGGCGCTGGACAGGATTCTTGCCAACATGGATAAAGAGATCTCCCAGAACCTGAAAATGATTATGAAAAAGCGGGGCGCGGACATCCACGCCGGAGCCAAGGTTCAGGAGATCACCCGAAGTGAGGACGGCAGCCTGGTGTGTCACTACATTGAAAAGGATAAGCCGGCCCAGGCGGCCGCGGACACAGTTCTCATCGCCACAGGGCGCCGCGCCTGCACTGAGGCTCTGATCGCGCCGGAGGCCTCTGAGGCAGTGAAAGCCATGGCCATGGACCGTGGCCGCATCACGGTCAATAAGCGCTTTGAGACCAGCGTACCGGGGATCTACGCCATTGGGGACGTGACAGGAGGCATACAGCTGGCCCACATGGCCACTGCCCAGGGCAGAAACGCAGTCACTGCCATAGCAGGCAAAACCCCGTCCATCAACCTGGATATCGTACCTGGCTGCGTATACACGGACCCGGAGATCGGCTGCGTGGGAATCACCGCAGATGATGCCAAGCAGCAGGGGCTGGACGTGATTACCAGGAAATATGTGATGGGAGCCAACGGCAAATCCATCCTCTCCAACCAGGAGCGGGGCTTCATCAAGGTGGTGGCCCATGCCCAGACCCATCAGATCCTTGGCGCTCAGATGATGTGCGCGCGGGCCACGGACATGATCAGCCAGTTCTCCGCAGCCATCGTAAACAATCTGACCCTGGACGACATGGGACGGGTTATATTCCCGCATCCTACTTTTAGCGAGGGGATTGGGGAAGCTGTCAGGCTGTGAGAAAAGTTCCATGTAAAAAAGAGCTGTAAAACGGGCCAATTGTAATTTGGTGCCGTTTTACAGCTCTCGTTAAGTTAAATTTTTCATATGATAAGAGTCACTCCGCTGAATATCCTTAGCTACCGACGCCTTTTTCCTACACCCGCGCCTGGATGCGTCAGCGGGCAGTCTACCACGCAGTGGGTGAGAGCCATGGGCTGCGGGCGGATGCATCTTACTCCGCCCGCGTAACCATTCACACCAAAAACTCCCTCTCAAACTCCCCTTCCTCCATAGGTCTCCCATACCGGTACCCCTGTCCGACACCGCAGCAGGCCTGTTTCAGTATCTGTTCCTGCTCCTTCTCCTCCACTCCCTCTGCCACAGTCTGAATCCCCAGATCCTCGCACATGGAAATCACATGGGACACCACCTGCCTGCTGACCTGGTCTGTGCGGATTTTGTCCACCAGGCTCTTATCCAGCTTCAGCACATCAAACTCTATATCCGAGAGAATAGCCAGATTGCTGTACTTGGTTCCAAAGTCATCCAGAGATATCCTGTAGCCCAGCGCTTTAAACTGTTCCAGCGCCTTGTATACTGTATCCCGCCCCAGTTCTCCGATGCTCTCCGTCACCTCGATCTCCAGACGTCCCCTGTCCACTCCGTACTTCTTGACAACGGATTCCGTGCTCTCCACAATATCACTGTTTAACAGCGTCATTCTGGAGAAATTAAACGATACGGTGATATCCGGATACTCCCGGGCCTCCCAGCGCTTCACCAGTCTGCACACCTCTTCCAGCACAAACAGGTCAATATAACTGATCAGATTCTCCCGCTCCAGCATTCCAATAAACTGCATGGGTCCAATAACACCCTTTTCATCATCATAATAGCGGATCAGCGCCTCCGCCCCCACGGCCTTCCCGGTGTTCAGACTCACTTTGGGCTGCAGCAGTACCCTGAACTTCCGGCTTTCGATGGCCTGCAGCAGCTGCCTGATGGTCTCCGCCCGCCCTGCCAGCCGGCTCTGGGGCTTACGCTCATAATACCGCTGTTTATCCAGGCGCATCAGCTCCACCGCCTGTTTCTGCACCACATCCAGGCTCTTCTCCCGGTCGTCCCACACGCTGCCCACGGATACGGACATTCCCATATCCTCCTCCAGGCCGGCCCGCAGGCTTTCCTCCTGGCGCCCGAACTCGGCCTGCGGAACATTTTCCAGTACCATATCAAACTCATTGCTGTTCAGCCGGTAGATCCTGCAGTCCTTAAAACGTTTTCCCAGAATCCCTGCCAGGCGCCGGATCACCTCATCCCCCTGAGCGGTGCCCTTCTGCTCATTGATGGCGCGCAGGTCATTGATATCCACGCAGATCACCCCCAGGGAGCTCAGGCTGTCCTTGTCATAGGACCTGCGGTACTCATCATAGCTGCTGCGGTTTAGCAAGCCCGTCAGGCTGTCGTGGTATATATTATACTGGAGCCGCTGTGACACCCTGCGCTTCTGGATCTCCTGGCCCAGAAAATAGGGCAGCATTTCCAACAGCTGCAAAGGCTGCTGAATATCCCGGTTCATTACCACCACGTATCCCGGGAACTCGCTGTCCACCTTCATGGGCATAACCAACAGGTTCCTGATATGTAAGGTCTCCATGTCCTGATACAGCTCAAAGGACTCCAGCAGCACCTCCTGGGCGCTGTTCAGCCGCTTGCTGGCGGCAGGGAGGGTCCGGCTCAGCCACTCTTCAAGATGCTGTTCCATGGGCCTGCCCACTTCCTCTGCCTCTTTGCTGTCCCACCCGTCCATGCAGGTATAGCCAAACCCGTGGTCCCTGGGCAGTACAAAGCGGATATGCTCCGGCCGGTAATGGCCGGCCAGCATGAGGGCCGCCTGTTTCATGGCATCCCCTGTGCTGCCTGCCTCCGCCATGGCATACAGGCAGCTGATGACCTTGCTTCCGGCCTCACCGCCCAGCTTAGCAGAATCCGGCTCATCCCCAAACTCACGCCCATCTCCGATATCAATGGCAAATGCCAACAGCGCAGCCTTTCCCTTCCACTCCACCAGCCGGTTCTTATACAGAAAACGGTTGCTTAAAACCGGATTGTAATTCTCCCAGACACAGAACCGGTCCCTGCTCCAGTTATGCCTGGGGCAGAACACACAGGGAGAGGTGCGGTCATACAGCAGCTCATAGCATTTCCTGCCCCTGCACTCCCTGCCCGTCTTACCCAGTCTCCTGTAAAATGCCAGGTTGCCGCAGATCAGGTTGTAGGTGAAGGGTTCCACCAGATACGCCATGTCCGCCATCCCGGAGAGATATTTGTCAAATGCCTCCTCCTCGTCCGTCAGATCCCAGGTCTCCATCCGCCTGCTCTGGGCCGCCTCCTCGATGCGCTTCTCCTTGTCTATGCTGGTCAGGCAGTGCAGAGCCAGCACATCCCCGCTGACCGTATCGCGGTAAAGGTGGATCACATGGCGTATCCAGAATACTTCATTCTTGTCCGTCAGCCTCCTGTACTCGCATTCCAGCTTGGTTCCGCCCCTCTGCATGGCTCCCAGCAGATGGCTTCTGCTGACAAACTCCATATATTTCCGCCTGTCCTTGCCAAATACCTGCTTGCGGGAGGCATCCAGGATCATCTCCTCATAGGTCTGGTGATCTGTGTGTTTCTTATAGAAATTCCAGGCGCCGCCAAGGCGCTCCAGCTTATTCTCCGTCACATTGACTTCCGCGTAGGCCATGGTGTCGCCCAATATGGCCCTGTTGAGCCTGGTCTCCCGGATATAGGCCATCTCCATGGACTTCTGCCTGGAAATGTCGTCCAGCCTGCCGATTATGATCTCCGGGCTTCCTTTCTCGCTGGCGGTTACCTCCAGCTCCATGCTGAACCAGCTGTACTCCCGGTCCTGGTTCTTCAGTCTCAGCTCGCAGCTGCTCTGCTCCTCCCCGCATTTCACCGCCTCAAATGTCTGGAGAAATGCCTCATGAAAGTCAGGGTGTACAATCCCCTGCTCGATCCAGCTCTGGGGGAAATCCCTGATCTGCCGTTCCCCGCCGTAGGTCAGCATACGGTCCGTGTACACCAGAGCCGTGCGGCTGGTGACATTGTACTCGAAGATCTCCTGCCAGCCCATATTTAAGGACCAGCGCTTCATCTGGTCCAGATTGGCCATATTCTGGTGATATCCGGTCACCAGATATCTTCCGTCCTTCAGCTCATGAGCCCTGCCCGCGCAGCGGACGGGGATATCGCCCCACTCAGGATGGTTCCAGGTGTACTGCACCTCACACAGCTTGTCTGTGCAGAACATCTTCTCCATGGCCTCGTTTACATAGGAATAGTTGCCCCGGTTGATGCGCTTGTACCAGAATTCAAAGCATTCCTCAGGGGTTAATTCTTCCTTCAGGCCCAGCAGTCCGGCCATGGTTTTGTCCACATAAAAACCGGCCTCGCTCATGGCGCGGTCCGTGACTATGTTCCACAGGCCCAGGCTGGATGAATCCAGCACATGTTCCGACCATTCTGAATTGTAAAATATAAAACACCCTTCTCTGCTGCCCTGACCCATATTCTCCGTCCTTTTGCCATATGACATTGTGGCTCTCAGACCAGTATATCATAATTTCCTTGGAGCTATCAATGCTTTTTAACGGATATATACCATTGGGTTTTAATCAATCCACAGCGTTCCCTTCATAATGGTATTCGCGGTTCTCAGCACAGTACCGCGGATTACTTCATCTCCTGCCACCTCTATCTGCACCTCTGTGCAACCGCCTGCATGGCCCAGCACGATCCCCGTCTTATGGGCGGCACGGGCCGGCGGGCTGGCCTCGAGCCCTGGCTGCCGGGCCGGCGGGCTGGCCTCGTCCCCCAGCATCCGGGTCGCCTGGCTCGCCTCGAACCCTGGTATCCTAGCCGCCTGGCTCGCCTCTCCCCCAGTTATCCGGGCCACCTGATATGCCACAGTCCCCGGTATACAAGCCGCCGCTGCTGTAGCTATGGATGCGGCGATGGGATAGGCCCGGTGCAGTTTTGTGATAAAAGACCGGCAGCAGATATCCATATCGCCGGCTTCAATCCGATTCCCATCCATGTCCACATAGCTCTGAGGCGGCGAGACAATCCCCACAAATGGCATATATGTGGATGTTATGGCCGCTTCCTCCCAGCAATCCACCAGGCCAAAGGCTTTTGCGGCCATTCCCCGCACCCGGGCCACCAGGCCGGTAAAACCGTCCCTGGAGTTCAGGGAGGTTAACTCCGTCCCGGTCAGTCCGGCATCCGCGGCTTTAAATATGACCACGGGGTTTGCACAGTCAATCAGGGTGACCGGAAGATCTCCGTGACCGGGGATGTGGAATATATCTGTCCTGTTTCCGGTGGGGAACAGCGCCCCGGTCAGCCCTCCGCCCGGCCGCTCAAAGGACAGCCACACAGGCGGGCCGCTGCCGGGAACGCCGCAGATCACGGCGTCCCCCTCCGTACGGCTCCTCCCATCCCTCACCTGCACCCTGCTGGTGATAATCCTGCCGGTGTTGGTATTATAAATGCGCACAACAGTCTCCGGCTCAATCGCCTTAACCATCCCCTCATCAATGGCAAAGGGCCCCACGGCTGAGGACATGTTCCCACAGTTTCCACGGTTGTCCACATAATCATTTTCAGAGTCTATCTGGAAAAAATTGTAATCTACATCTGCATCCGGCCCCTGGTGGGGCGACAGGACAGCAACCTTATGGGTGGGGAAATCCACACCCATGGCTGAAAGCCCCGCCGCTGTTCTCCGCACTCCCAAAGCCTTTTTAAATAGCTCCGGCCAGAGGGACTGATCCTCCGGCAGATCCTCTTTTTTAAAAAACAACGCCCGGCTGGTGCCGCCGCGGATATAGGTACATGGTATTTTTCTCATGCCCGGCACCTCGGCTTACAGGACATAGGTGCAGTATTCCCCGGTACAGGGCGGTCCGGCGCATACATGCATCACTCCGGCCTCAAAATCCATGATCTCATTGGAGACGGTGATGGACCTCATGCCCAAGGGCTGGGCGGGATCTGTCGGGTGGCGGCAGAGCGCCTGAGGGTAGTTAAGATGATCCGCCATACAGCATTTAATGTAATCCACGTCAATCTCCCCGTTCTTCTGGAACAGTAGCTCACGCAGCCTGTCCCCTCTGGGGGAGCGCTGCAGCGCGTGGATCTGTGGCTGCACAATAAAATGGTTGGCATGGGTCACAATCCCGTTCTCTGTTCCGATCATGTCCGCGCCTCCGGGATACACCTCGAAATCCACTGCCTTATTTTCCTTATATCCGGCCACCATGATGTTGCAGGACACTGCCCGGGGAAATGTGTTCACAAACTGCTCCGCCTGGTCAAAGGTCTTAAACTTCAGCAGCTGCCTTCTGGCGAAAACAGTGGGAAGCCCCACATCCCAGGCATCATAAATGGACTGCAGGTTGTTGCTGGCCATGCCCAGCCCATGGCTGTTCATGCCGCCCCGGATCACCTGCCCCGCCTCAGTGAGGCCCAGAATCCGGGTGCCGTCGGGCTGGGTGATGTGTATGATCATCACATGGTCCATGATTCCAACCCGGTAATCCCAGTTTTTGACCAGATACATTTTGCCGCCCAGGGCAGCTTCCGGCAGCACCGCGGCTGTGGTGCATTCATTTTTCTGAGGAAATTTGGTGATCTCATAGCGGCAGTTAACCACCATGATGTCGGCCAGGGGGAAGCCGGACCCCTCAGCAATTCCCTCCACCTCCTCCATGACCTCAGGCGCCTCTCTGCGCGTGATATCCACAAAGGACAGGGCGAACTTCTGGATCTCGTCCCAGGAGCGGTCGGAGCTGGCGGCAAAGACCTGCTTGTAATCATTGACCGCGTGTGCGATCAGCGCTCTGGCCTGACGGCCGTAATCTTTGCCAATCTCAAAATAAGTGGAACCGGATACTTTAATAAAGGGATAATGTCTCATTACAAACTCCTTTCTACCTCATAGTTTATAGGGAATATATTGGCCCTCGCAGGGCGGGCCTGAGCAGATGTAAGCCGTATTCTCCGCAAAGTCAACGATCATGGAAGCCACTGTGATGCCCGCCGGGATATAGGTCCGCTTGTCCCCCGCAAAGGTAGGGTGGCTGCAGATGGCCTTGGGCCAGTATTCGTGGTCTTTCATACACTCCATAATATAGGGCACGTCAATGCTGCCCCGCCTTCCAGCCAAAAGCTCCATCAGCCTGGCATCCCTCACCTTGGGCCGCTGGGGAAATGCATCCGCCCCCTGGTCCACCACAAAATGATTGGCGTGGGTAAGGATTCCCCCCTGGGAACAGACCTGGTCCA
>URUZ01000079.1 GCA_900551225.1 uncultured Clostridium sp. | reverse complement strand
ATGCACATCAAAAAAATAGCATTTTTTTACAGAGATTTTACAAACTAAAGCGGAAAATAAACACACATTGCCGAAAAAACGGGAGAAGTAATCCCATGGTTTTGTTATAATGTAACCATTCTGAATACATACAGGGAGGCAGTAATGAATAAAAGTAAATCCCCCAGGCTGGTGTTTTGCGATGTGGACGGCACGCTGATTGAGTCGTCGGAAGCCATTACCCCGGCATTTGATGAACTGAAGCAATTGATTGAAGAAAACGGGGTGAAGTTTTCTCTGGCTTCATGAAGATCCTATGAACAGCTGAAAATGTATGTTGACAAGCTGGAGATCAAGGCTCCGGTTCTGATTAACAACGGCGCGGGGGCGCGAGTCAATGGAAGCGTATTATGGGATGATTTTTTCCCGGCCCATTATGTCAAAGAAGTGGTGGAAGCGGCCGACCGCTTAGACATGGCGGTTTTTATGTGTGATGGGGACCATGAAGTTGCATACCGGCACAATGCGTACATTCAGCATGAGATTGAGACCTTTGGGCGGTACAACCACTTTCACATCCCACTGGAATCGGAGTGGCGCAGTATGCAGTTTGAACGTGTGATGATCACTGATCCCCAGAGGCCGGGGAGGGTTGACCGGCTGCTCCCATATCTGGCTCCATTTGCAGACCGGCTGACCATCATCCGCCATGATGACCGCCACATTGATGTGATGCACAAGGGGATTTCCAAGGGAAGCGCACTGCGCCGCCTGGCGGAGCATGAGAAGATTGCCATGGAGGACATCATGGTAATCGGCGATGGGCTCAATGATATGGAGATTATGGAGCAGGCAGGCATCGGAGCCGCAGTTGCAAATGCCTGTGAACCGTTAAAAGAAATTGCCGACTATGTGTGCAGCGGGAAAAATACATATGGGGTGATTGAGGCAGTCCGGAATTTTTGCGGAAGGCAGTGAAAGGAGGAAACACCGGGAGACGACTGGCCCGGTGAACCAAGGTGAAGGGAAAAAAGAAAACAGGTTTACGTCTGCAATATGCACAGGCCTACTTATGGCTTTTGCCTAGTTTTATCTTATTTGGGGTGTTTACGTTTTATCCGTTTATCCAGACAATTTACAAAAGCTTATTCATCGTAAATTCTCTGGGGGAAATCAAGAAATTTGTGGGATTTGAAAACTACCTGTATATTCTCAGGGATGAAAAGTTCTTAATTGCAGTGCGCAATACACTGCTGTTTACGCTGATGACTCTGCCCACTTCCAAGATCCTGGGCTTTCTGCTGGCCCTGCTGGCCAACAAGAAACGCCGATTTTCCGTAGTCTATGAGACCAGCTTCGCGCTGCCCATGGCAATGGCATCATCGGTGATCGCCATGATCTTCCAGCTGCTCTATGTATCGCCTCTGGGTCTGATCAACGGACTGCTGGGGACGAATATCCGCTGGCTGACGGATGCCAGATACGCTTTGCCCGCCATCGCGGTGGTGCAGATCTGGCTGTCCACGGGATACGCCTTTGTGTTCATGCTGTCCGCTGTGCGGAGCGTCCCGGCAGAGCTGCTGGAGAGCGCCCAGATGGACGGCGCTAAGACCATGCAGAAAATGCTGCATATTTATCTGCCTTTAACCACGCCCACGCTGTTTTATCTGATTGTGACGGATCTGGCGTTCAGCATGATGATCATGGGCCTTGTGAATGTTCTGACAGGAGGCGGACCTAATTACGCAACGCTGACTATTATGCAGTACATTTACAGCCAGTTTGCCAGCGCCGGCAACTACACCAACGCAAACCCCGCGGCTGTCCTGGCCTTCCTGATGACCCTGGTTTGCACCATTCTGGCCTTTGTGTGGGAAAAGAGGGGGGTACATTACCAATGAAATCCAAAACGCTTACTGAGGTTATGATGGAAATATTCTGCATGATGTGCGCCATTATGGTTCTGGCCCCTATCCTGTATGCGGTATCAGTGTCCTTTATGAAGCCCCAGGATATTCTGACAGTGGATCACAATATCCTGCCGCCCCAGGCAACCCTGGAGAATTACAAAAGAGCCTTTACAGCAACTCCCATTCTGCGTTACATGCTGAATTCATTTGTCATAGCGCTGATCTGCAGTGTTTCCAGGGTGTTGATTGGAACCTGCGCTGCATTTGCATTTACATTTTATGAGTTTCCGGGGAAAAGGGTCCTGTTTCTGCTGACGCTGACCACCATCATGATCCCTCCGGATGTGCTGATTGTACAGAATTATGTCACGGTATCCAAGATGCAGCAGCTGAATACATACCTGGGCGTCTGTTCCATATTCCTGGTGTCGGCTAACAATATTTTTATGCTGCGCCAGCAGTTCATGACCTTCTCCAAGTCGCTGCACGAGGCGGCCAAGCTGGATGGGGCCAGTGATCTGAGATTCTTTTTCAACATTGTGCTGCCCACCAATCAGCCCATTTTATTTACGATCTTCATCTCCTCCTTTGTCAATGTGTGGAACCAGTATGTGTGGCCCATGCTGGTGACAAGCAAGACGGAGATGAGAACCATTCAGGTGGGTATCACTATGCTGAAGGACCGGGAATCCTCAGCCTTCGGACCGGTGATCGCCGGGGCCGTCATTGCGCTGATTCCCACAATTCTTGTATTTATTGTGTTTCTTAAGAAGATAGTCGCCGGCATGATGGCCGGTTCTATAAAAGAATGAGGAGGAGATAACAGTGAAAAGAGGAAAAATAGCGGGCTTTTTTGCCCTGGTAATGGCTTTGTCCCTGACTGCATGCGGACAGAAGGAGGAGCCGGCGGCTGAAGGCGGTTCGGCAGCCGCAGACATGACGGAGGTCAGCTTCTGGCACTCCGCGGACGGTACGGTGGGAGAGATCTTACAGAAACAGATTGACCAGTTCAACAGCACCGTTGGAGCGGAGAAGAACATCCATGTAACAGGCGTGTTCCAGGACTGGCCGGGTACCAACGCACTGACCGCGGCCATGTCCACGGATGACACGGCCAACATGCCGGATGTGATCCAGATGTACAGTGAGTATGTGGATCTGATCCGTGACTGGGACCGCACGGCCTGGACGGAGGATTTCATCACAAGAGAGGATTCCAAGGTGTCTAAGGAGGATCTGATCCCCAACACGGTATCCGCCTACTCCCTGGATGACAGGCTGATCGGCGCACCCTATGCGATCTCCACACTGGTCCTGTATTATAATCAGGATCTGCTCTCCCAGGCCGGATATGACACGCCGCCGGAGACCGTAGCGGAGATGGCTGAGGTGATCGGCGCGGTGAAGGAAAAAACAGGCGCTGACTATGGATTAAATGCACGGATCGACCAGTTTGCTTTTGAGAACTTTATTGCCACCCAGGGAGCCGAGGGGACCTACTTCGGCAACAATGACAGCGGCCGCAAGGGAAAAATGACTGAGCTGAACTGCGAGAAGGAGATTGACCAGTATCTGACAGAGTGGGAGAAGGTGATCGCAACAGGCGGGTATAAGGCCACCAAGGACAGCATGAATGAGGAATTTGCCCAGGGCTTAAATGCAATGTGCCTGATGAGCAGCTCCCAGATTCCGGCCGTCACAGAGCTGGTGGGAGACACCTTCCAGTGGGGCGTAGCGCCCAGCCCGAAGGTGAACAGCTCGGATGCAGGGGGCGGCTATCCCTCCGGCAGCGGTTTATTCATGAT
This sequence comes from uncultured Clostridium sp., assembly GCA_900551225.1. GTDB lineage: Bacteria > Bacillota > Clostridia > Lachnospirales > Lachnospiraceae > Enterocloster. Next base: position 12,786 of record URUZ01000079.1, on the reverse strand, counting down.
CAACCGGGATGATGAGAAACGGTTAAATGCCTCCTGGGAATTTGTCCAGTACATGATCTCACCGGAAGCCCAGTCCATGTGGCTGGACGGTTACTGCTATGTGCCGGTCCATACGGGCACAATTGGAACTGAAAGTTACAAAAACGCTGTGGCGGCCAATCCGCGCCTGGAGGTTCCCTACACCATTCTTTCCACAGAGCCGTCCGGCATCGTGGCCTCCTTCTGCCCAAGCTCCAGCGCGGTGAATGATGTGATCCGCAATGCCATGCTGAATTTTGCAGAGGGCACAGCCAACAAGGATGAGACTGGAACAGCGATCAAGGATGGCATCAACGCAGCCTTTGAGGATTATTTCCGGGCCAATCCCATTGATTAACATACCGATAAATTAGGAAGGGAGCAGGAGCCCGGCATGTTTCGGGCTCCTTTTTAACAACATGAATCAGATTCCCGTTATCATTGACTGCGATCCGGGGGCAGACGATGCCCTTGGAATTCTGCTGGCCCTTAATTGTCCGCAGCTGAAGGTCCTGGGCATTACCACTGTCTGCGGAAATGGTCCTGCAGCGCAGATGGCCAAGAATGCGGCCCGTATCTGCGCCCTGGCCGGAAGAAGCGATATTCAGATTTATCAGGGAGCAGAACAGCCCCTGGCCCGCAGCCTGGCCTTCAGCCCCCTTTACTGCGGAAATGACGGCTTATGCGACACAGGGCTTACAGAGCATATGGAGTTAATAGCAGAGAAAACAGCCCAGGAATTCTTGCTGGAAACACTGGCCGGGAGTCAAAAGGCTGTCACAGTGATTGCAACGGCCGGATTTACGAACCTGGCGGCGGCAATCTTAAAAAACCCGGCAGTTACAGGCGGAATCCGGGAAATTGTGGCTGCCTCCGGCTATTTTGGCTTAAATCCTGAGCCGAACCGCGCAGAATGGAATATTTTGGTGGACCCGGAAGCCGCAGATGTGGTGTACCATTCCGGCGTTCCGGTGAGAGCGGTGGGCCTGGATGTGTCGGCCGGACTGAAGGATTCCTTTGCAGAGCAGCTCCTGGCAGAGGGAAGCGGCTCTGTCCATGATTTCCTATTACAATGTACCCGTTACAACCGGCAGGCAGGCCTTGCCGCCTACAGCCTTCTGGTGGATGCAATGGCTGTGGCAGTGGTCATAGAACCGGCGCTGGCGGAATATGTGACAGGAGAGGCTTCCATTGATCCGGCGCGCCGGGACGGCAGCCTGATGGAATTTTTTCCAAATAAGGAGGGGATGATCCGGGCTGCCGTCCGGTTTGACTTTCAATCGTATTTAAGGCAGCTGAGAGGCCTGATCGATAAAGGAGACTAAAATGATGAAGCTATCCACATCTACAAATATATACTGTGAACGGCCCGGCGGCTCAGTAGTGCCAGTGGAAAAAACACTGAAATATGCCGCTGAGGCAGGATTCAGCACTTTTGATATGAGCTTTTATGAGTGGTCCTGTCCAGGGTCTCCTTTCTTTTCCGATCAATGGCAGCAGTGGGCGGAAGGGATCGCCCGCACGGCTCAGGAGTACGGTCTGGGTTTTGACCAGTGCCACGCGTATACTTATGACTTTCTGAATCCCGATTTTGCCGGGGAGGAGAAAAGGCAGCAGCAGGAAATGCTGGTACGCCGCTCCTTGGACTGCTGCCGGATTCTGGGCGCTAAGGTAGCGGTAACCCATCCTGGCATGGGGATCATTGATGAGAGCGGCAGAAAGCAGGTGTGGCAGAAAAATAAAGAGTATATGGAACAGCTGCTGGCCTATGCCGATGCGCGGGGAATGACCGTGGCAGTTGAAAATATGTATGACTCTTACGGTCATCCGGAACAGAAATTCTTTGTCTTTGCGGAGGAGATCACTGCATTTATTGATGAGTTTGGGGACAGCCGCCTGGGCGTGTGCTGGGATTTCGAACACGGCGCCATCATGGAGATGGACCAGCCGCCTGTCATACGGCAGCTGGGGAAACGGCTGATGGCAACCCACGTGTCTGATACCCTGAGCAAGGATTTCGAACCATTTATGCACGTGATGCCATTTACCGGCCTGACGGAGTGGGAACCCATCATGCAGGCTTTAAAGGACATTTCCTATGAAGGGGCATTTTCACTGGAAGCCCATAACTTTATTAAAAAGCTGCCGGATCAGCTGGTTCCCGCTGCACTGTACTTCAGCAGGCAAATCGGGCAGTATCTGCTGGCATTGTAAAAAGGAGGCGTTGGTTACTTCATGTTTATTCAGTATTACCGGTATGCAGAGAAATATCATGCACAGCACATCAAGGAGGATAAGCGGCTTCAGATCGTCTATCCCACAGATGAACATGGGATAATGACCGCTGAACATGACTTCTATGTCATAGGCCGGTTTGATGGGGTAGAGGCGGCACCGGATGCCAGGCTGGAGGTAAAGCTGGTGGAGTGCGCCAGCAAAAAGACGCTCCGCACGGTGACGGCACAAATCAGGAATAATCAAAAAGGGATCTGCACTAATTATCCGGGAATGGTCACTGAGGAGCCGGAGTCTGTGATCCGCAGCTGCGGGATGCCGGACCTGGTCTATGATCCGGAACACCCGGATACCCTGTGGGATACCTGGAATAAGGCATATTACACGGACCGGTATTTTACCGCTCTGATCTACGGGGGGACCTGCCAGAGAGATAAGATTAACCGGAAGGACCAGTTCGGAGCAGAACTGGAGCCCTTGAGGGAGGGTGTCTATGAGCTGCATGTCTCCCTGGACAATGGGAATGAGATAATCAGCAGCGCCAAGACCCTGATGCTGGCAACCGGCCACAAAGAGATCATCCTGTCCCGTTTTTCGCCGGCTGCCCATGTGGACATGGTGGAGCAGTTTGCCGCAGAGGAGGGGTTTGAAGCATTTACGGACCCCTATGCCGGAATCTGGGATACCCGGTATTTCTCCCTGGACTGGCCGGTGGCTGCCTATATTGAGATACCGGAAAAATGGCATTTTGGGGATGCCCAGGAGTATCAGTCGGGAACCGTTCACTTCTTTAATTATAATATCTCGGAGTCCTGCATCTCCTATGAGGGGGAGCTGCCGTCCATGCTGGCAGGAGATCAGGGCTGTGCTGACAATCCCCGGCGGCTCCTGACCTACTATTACCGGGAGGGGGATCCCCGTGAGAGCGGCGGAATCAGCAGCACCTTTGAGATACTGCCTCCCCACAGATATGTGGCGGTGACGGGGCAAAAGCTGGAATACAGGGATTCTGAGTGGTACCTGTCATTGAAGGCAGTGTGTAAGCTGCTGCCATCCACTGTGACGAAGCTCTCAAAGGGCGATTGCTATTACCGCATTGACAACAGGATCACCCGCCTGGATTACTATTTCAGCGGATCGGAAAATGTTGCCCCCTTGGATAAACCCATCCGAATGGCGGCGGGGATGTCCCGCGGAGAAAACCTGATTCTCCAGGTGGAAAATGAACTGCCCATTGATCCAAAATGGTACGGGCGGGAGGTATGGGTTCAGATCATGGCGGTAGACCGGTATGAGGCGGTCAGGGACAAGGTGGTATTTAAGTTAGATGTACCGGAAATTGAAAGGTAAGATAATGGGGAATTAGGAGTGAATGGTTACGCGGGCGGAGTAAGATACATCCGTCCGCGTAACCATTCACGCCTAAATCCCCATATCCTTATCCCTGATAAATCCTAGTTCCGCTTTCCCCCGCCATAGCCAACGGCGCCTTCTCCAGGGAGGCAATCACTGCATTCCTCCCTTTCTTACTCTTGGCAAATGCCATGGCCGCCTGGACCTTGGGCAGCATGCTTCCGGCTGCGAACTGGCCCTGGGCACAGTATTCCCCGGCCTGGTCCACCGTCATCTCCGTCAGCTGCTTCTGGTCCGGTTTTCCGTAATTCACGGCCACGTGGTCCACTGCTGTGAGGATGAACAGATAGTCAGCGTCCACCATCTCCGCCAGCTTGGCGGAGGCAAAATCCTTGTCAATCACAGCCGGCACCCCAACGTAATCGCCATTTTCGTCTTTGATCACCGGGATTCCCCCGCCGCCGCAGGCAATCACTATGTACTCATTGTCCAGCAGGTTCAAAATGGACTCCCGCTCCACAATGTCCACAGGCTTGGGGGACGGTACCACCCTGCGGTAGCCTCTGCCGGAATCCTCTATAAACTGAAGCTCCGGCCTTTCCTTCTTAAGGGTCTCCATGGCCTCTTTTGTCATAAAGCTGCCAATGGGTTTCGTTGGCTTTAAAAATGCCGGGTCATTGGGGTCCACAGCCACCTGGGTTACCACGCTGGCCACGTGCCATGGCATTTTCTGGACTCTCAGCTCCTTTTTGATCCCCTTCTGCAGGTGATAGCCGATGTATCCCTGGCTCATGGCCGTACACTCCATCAGTTCCAGGGGACAGATCCCCTGGTCGTACTGGGAGCCTATCTCAAAGGCCTTGCTGATCATTCCCACCTGGGGACCGTTGCCGTGGCTGATGATGATCTCATGGCCCTGGCTGATCAGGCCGATGAGGGATGGGCAGGCCGCCTCAATCATCTCCTGCTGCTCCTTGGGGTTATTGCCCAGGGCATTTCCGCCCAGAGCGATTACAATTCTTGACATGCTGCGCTTCCTCCTCGTTGCTAACCTTCATATACGATGCGTCCGCCGACCATGGTGAACACATTTTTCGTATCCAGGATCATCTCCGGATCACCCTCGAAGATATTGTGGTCGAGAACGCAGATATCCGCGTATTTTCCGGGGGTCAGGGTTCCAATCTCATCTGTGCTGTTGGCTGCGCAGGCGGAGCCATAGGTATAAGCGCTGACCGCTTCAAATACATTGATCCGCTCTCCGGGAATCCAGCCGCCCTCGGGCTTGCCGTCAAAGGCTGAACGGCGGGTCACTGCATTGTATAATCCATTAAATGGGTTCACCTCAGCCACCGGGCTGTCAGTACCGAATGCCAGGGTTACACCGGCGTCCAGGAAACGGCGGAAGGGCCACATCAGCTGAATCCTGTCCTGTCCCAGATCCCGCTCAATGCCGTTGGGGTCAATCATCAGATGGGGCGGCTGAACCGAAGCCACCACATTTAATCTGCTGAGCCTGGCAATGTCCTCATACTGTAAATTCTCCAGATGCTCCAGAGTGTGCTGCAAATACGGCTTCTTCCCATAGGTCATCTCAGCTTCCTCAAAATAATCCAGCATCAGGTGGATGGCCTGGTCGCCGATGGTGTGGACCCTCATGCTCAGATCATTTTCCACTGCCTTTAACACCAGCCGGCGCATATCATCGGGATTGGTGGACAGCTTGCCGCAGTCCCCCTCAAAGTAGGCGTTTGCGTAGGGTTCCTTCAAGTATGCGGTGTGGCAGCTGGACACCCCGTCAAAGAAATGCTTGACGCCGGTACATTTTAACATGGGCCCCTGGTATTGGTTCCGCATCTCCATGGGCCTTGTCATCTCATCGGTCATGGTGGGGAACATGTGAACACGCACATTCAGTTCGCCCTTTTCCTGCAGCCTGGTATAAATGTCGTCCCGCACAAAGTCTGCGCCTGGGATGGCCATCATGGATACGTCACACACGGAGGTGATTCCATAGTGGTTTAAGTCCGCGATCAGATCCTTGTAGCATTTATCTTCCTCCTCCTGGCTGAACTTGTAGACCTTGCTGCTGAGGCTGGTTGCCGCGCTCTCATGGAAAATGCCGGTGAGTTCGCCGTTCTCGTCCTTGTCAATGGTTCCGCCGGAGGGAGCAGGTGTGTCCTTGTCAACGCCCAGCACCTCCATGCCCTTCGTGTTGACCCACATGGTGTGTCCGTCTCCGCTGACCATACATACGGGGCGGTTGGGATATACTGCGTCCAGAGACTTCTTGCTGGGCAGAACCGGATTGTCCCAGAGGGGATGATACCAGCCGGCGCCGATGAGCCAGCGGTCCTCAGGGATGCGCGCCGCAAGCTCCTTCAGTCCGTCTACGCACTGCTGCTCTGAAGTATCTGTGAAGCTGGCATGTACATATGGGGACGCATAAAGCCCAGACATGTACATATGGATGTGTGCATCGTGCATACCCGGCATGATCACCTTGCTGCCAAAGTCAATGACCTTGGTCTCCGGCCCGGTGAACAGCTCCTCCTGCTCAGAAGGCCCTGCAAATACAATCTTTTCTCCATTTACCGCCACAAATCCGGCTGCAAGTTTGTTACCTGTTCCCTTATAAATCCGGCTGCTCTTTAAGATATAATCCGCTTTTTTCATCATTTTTCTTCCCTTCTATATTTTTTAACCGTTTCATTTCATGTACCGCCATAACCGCCGCCGCTGCGAAGGCCAGAATATCAGCCACCGGCAGGGAATACCACACGCCGTTCACGCCGAAGCTCTTGGTCAGCACCAGCATAATCGGAATACAGAACAGGATGTAGCGGCAGATCCCCAGGAACGTGGAAGGCACCACCCGCTCCACATACTGGAAGTAACAGGACATCACATTGGCGCACAGGCCCAGTGCCGAACAGATGATCGCCATGCGCAGAGCAGGCACAGCAACCTCCACCAACGCCGCATCCCCGCAGAATACAGTGCACACTACGCGGGCGCCCAGATAGAACGCCAGAGAGAACACGCCTACTACCAGCACATTTCCCACCATGCTGACCTTGATCAGCTCACGGATTCTTCCGTACATCTTCTCTCCCAGATTGAAGCTTGCGATGGGCTGCATGCCTCCTGTGATAGCCTGGGTGATCATCATCAGAATATAGACCACATAGCCGTTGATCACCGCATAAGCGGCCAGATCCATGGGGGTTCCGTATCTCCCCAGGAAGTTGTTGATCACAATACCGAACACAGTGCTGGAAGCCTGGACCAGCAGGAATGGGAAACCGATCTTCATGATCTCCATGATCAGATCCTTGTCAAAATGCAGGTCCTCCCTGTGGATTTTCAGCAGCGTATTCTTGCTGAATATAAAGTAAATGATAAACAGCCCCCAGATTCCGATGGAGATGGAGTAATACACTGCACTTCCAGGAATTCCCAGTTTTAATATGTAGGTGCTGCAGTACAGCCATGCCAGGGCGATCACCGCGGAGCTGGTCATAGCCCATGTGGCGATGCCCGGCTTCTCATCCACTCTCGCCATATAGACCACGATATGGCCGATGACGCAGAAGGGATAGCCCACCATGAATATGCGCAGGAATATGACCATCATATCCACATATTCCTCAGGCGTGCCGATCAGATTTGCCACGGGTCTGGCAAAGATAAAGACGATGGCGGAAAATGTAAGCATGGCAAACAGCGTGAACAGAGTCCCCTGTCCGTATGCCCTTCTGGCCCCCTCCGGGTCCCCGTTGCCCAGCCTGATTCCGGCCACAGTGGAGATACCGATGGCGAAGAATCCACCCAATGCCAGCATAAGGTATTCCATGGGCATGATCAGCTCCACACAGGCCAGCCCCTCGGTCCCCAGACCGTTGCCGATGATGATGCCCTCGAACAGCACCATGATGCACTGGGCAATCATTCCCACAAATGTCAGAAAGCTGTATTTTGTAAACAGCGGCAGAATTGGTTTTGTCCCCAGCTCCCGTCCCTCCTGAAGCTCTTGTTGTTCTCCCATATTGATCCCCTCTCCTTTCTGGTTAAATGAGGCCTCTCTCTTCCATGAAGCGCTCCAGTTCTTCCCTTGCGGCAGCTGCCTTTAGCTCGCTTGGCGCCTGCTCTCTCTGATACTGGGTGAAGTATACCAGCAGTCCGCGCATTGCGGTCAGACGGTTACCGGCCTCTTCAAATGCCAGGGAGCACTCGCTGTCCAGCACCTCATCCGTTACATCCTCCCCGCGGGTGGCCGGCAGGCAGTGCATAAACTTACAGCCTATATTGGCCAGCTGCATCATCTCCCGGTTAACCTGGTAGTCGTGGAACACGCGCACGCGCTCCTCCTTGGGCATCTCGTTCTCATACAGCCCGTACCACACATCCGTGTAGATAAAGTCCGCGCCTGTGAGGGCTTTCAGCCTGTCGTCCGTCACATCCCAGGTTCCGCCGGATATCTTACAGTTCTTCTCCATAATCTCTTTGTGCTCATCCAGCAGCTGGTGGCCTTCCGGTCCGTAGTGTACGAAATGCATGCCCAGCTTAGTGGTGATAAAGCCCAGGGAAGCGCACACCTGGGTGCCGTCACCCACGAATACCACCTTGCAGTCTTCCAGTTTCTTATTCTTGGGCAGATACTCCATGATGGTGCAGAGATCGCCTATCTCCTGTGTTGGGTGGTTGTAATCGGACATAGCGTTTAATACAGGGATGCTGCTGGCCTCTGCCAGCTCTACCACGCTCTTGTGCTCAATCACACGCGCCATCACAATATCAATCAGATTGGAAAGCACTCTTCCTGTGTCCCCGATGGTCTCGTGTCCGCCCAGCTGGATCATACCGGGGCCCAGGTACTGGGCATGGCCGCCCAGCTGTTCCATGGCAGTCTCAAAGGACACTCTGGTTCTGGTGGAGGACTGCTGGAAGATCATACCCAGGGTTTTGCCCTTCATCAGCGGCGGGTTATAGCCGGCTTTGATGCACTGCTTGATCTCCAGAGACAGATGGATAATATCCAGCAGTTCTTCCTTTGTAAAGTCGTTGGTATCGATAAAATGTCTTAATGTTTTCATGATCGTTCCTCCTGGTTTTATATACTTTTTTGAATTTACTATTTGGGCTGCTGCTGTGTAATACAGTGGATGTTGCCGCCGCCGAATACCACTTCTTTTGTCTTGACGCCCACCACTTTGCGGTCCGGGAACATTTCCTGGATCTGGGCAAGGGCCGCTTCGTCATTTTCATCCTCATACTGAGGCACAATCACACCGCCGTTGACAATGAGGAAGTTCATATAGGAAGCGATGCACACATCCCCGTCCTCCCTGGGCATGGTGCCCTGAACCTGGTCAATTCCTTCAGCACCTGCAAGAAGCACCGGCTTCTTCGGCAGGCACAGCTTATGTACCTTTAGTTTCCTGCCTCTGGCATCCACTGCCTGGCAGAGCTGGTCATAGGCTTTCCTGGAAGCCTCATAAAACGGATTCTCCTGATCTTCCGTGTAAATGCAGGCCGCCTCCCCGGGGCGCACAAAGCATGCCACATCATCGATATGCCCGTTGGTCTCCTCGGGGTCAATGCCGTCCGTGACCCAGATCACCTTTTCACAGTTTAAATAGCTGCAGAGCATATCTTCGATCTGCTCTTTCGTCAGATGCGGATTGCGCCCTTCACTCAGCAGGCACATCTCTGTGGTCATCACGGTTCCCTCTCCATCTACATGGAAGGAGCCGCCCTCCAGCACAAACCCCTCTGTGCGGTAGGAATCTACATTCTCGATCTCACATACCTTCTGTGCCACCGCGTCATCCGCGTCCCATGGGAAATACAGTCCGTCCACCAAACCTCCCCAGGCATTGAATGTCCAGTCAATTCCTCTTACGGTGTTGTCCTCTCCTTTTATAAAGGTAGGACCGCAATCCCGGATCCAGGAATCATTGCTGGCCATCTCCACCACCCGGATCTCCTCCGGCAGCCTGGCCCGGCAGTTGGCGTACTGTTCCTTTGATACGCACATGGTAACCGGCTCAAAACGGCTGATTGCCTCTGCTACTTCAGCGTAGGCATTCTGCACCGGCTTTGCGCCGTTTCTCCAGTTGTCCTGCCGCTCCGGCCAGATCATCCATACCTGCCTCTGTTCTTCGTACTCCCCTGGCATTCTGTAACCGTCTTCCTTTGGAGTGGACCCAATTATTCGTTTGGCCATTTCCAAACCCCCTTTATTTTATTTTCATTTTCCTGCGGCCGGTGCGGCGTCTGTCGCGCCGCCGTCACCGGATGACACAAGACTATCACCCAAAACGTCCTGTTTCCATCATCTCAGGATCTATTTTCGTCTAATCCCAAGGGTATAACTTTTGTGCCATTTGTCATTTATATCTATAATCTCCTCTAATCTTTTGTGCAGCATTCACATAAACTTGGTGGTTTTATCAGAATTTCGGTTTGCAGTCCTGTCTGTTTAATGGTATAATAGGGGCAACAATCCAAAAGGGGACGAAACCATGGATGTCATCTCATTCCTATACACCATATTGCTTTTAATCCTGTACGCCTGTGTTATATGCAGCTGTTTCTATGCCTGGATGAATACAGGTCATAAACTGTATCTTCATTTAATTGCACTATTTTGTTTCTTTCTCTTCGACCTGTCCGTTATCTCCATCATTGAGTTCGTCTATCACACGCCGGGAGCCGCCTCCCCTGTCCCCTCGGTCAGTTTTCCTCTTCTTCGGAACATTGGATTTCTGAGCGGTATGATCATATACACATTTTTCTTCCTGTGTTTGATGGAGCGCCCCTTTGAACTGCTGAATCTGATCCCCATCCTGATCTTTATGGCATGTATCGTGGTGTTCAGCACCATCCAGAATTCCACTGCCGCGGACTGGATGTACTTTACCACCCGCTATATCACCATCATCAGCCTTTTACTGCTGCTGCGGATTCAGATACGGACCTGCGGGGACCGGATCGATGTGCAGCGGAAGGCCCTGGCCCTGCATTTGAACTTATTTATAATGGTTTTTATGAGCCTGTCTTTCATAGAGAACACTGTGACCACCATGTACTGGGAAGAATACTCCGGCTGGCTGAACACCTTTGCACCCCGGCTCAGCGAGCGTATCTTTTTCGAGGATATCTACTCCATTATCCTGTCCTACTGGTGTCTCTCCCAGTGCTATGACGTGATCAAGAACAAGCTGAACGCTGTGGTTCTGCCCGTCAACATCTCCGCCGCCCTGCCCAAAGAGCGCTTTGAGGAGGCCAAGGAGGGCTATGCGCTGCAGTTGGGGCTGACGAAGCGGGAGCGGGAGATTCTGGATCTGCTGCTGAAGGATATGACCAACCAGGAGATCAGCGAGGAACTGGTGATCTCCCTGGGCACAGTAAAGGCCCACGTCCACAACATCCTGCAGAAGGCGGAGGTGGCTAAACGGACCCAGTTGATGGAACAGTTCCGGAATTTTGTTGGAAATTAAAAATCCAGTGCAGGATTGTTCTGCACTGGATTTAAATGGTGGCTATTTAGTTGTATTTCCTGCTGCCGCGATGCCCATCATCAGCAGCGTCATCATAATAGGGGCCACAATCGGCACGCTTATATTTACCGCTGCCTGGGCGCCATAACAGATCACTGCAAAGGTTATTGCCATCAACACCGGGATTTTCCTGGATGCACGAATCATTTCCCTGATGGAAATAATCAGTAATGAGAGATAGGAAACAAGCCCGGCAATCCCAATGGTAATCAGATACTGCAGATATTCATTGTGGGCGCTGTCAAATATCTCACCATATCTCTGTGACATCTCATCATAATAATGATTCACTGTGATAATGCCAAAGGTATCCGGTCCATAGCCGAATAACTGATGAATGAGGGGGAATCTGGCATAACTCTCCATTCCAATTCTCCAGATATACCATCTGTGGGTGCCCCAATCATCATTAATCACAAGATAATTCTTTAATGCCCCGTATCGTTCTGCATTGCCATTCACATTGGCATCATAAAAAGCATACACTGCGGCCATTGCAACGGCAGCAATCATAGCCAGCCAGATCCATCTGCCGGCATTGCTCTCTTTCTTCCAGACATGATCCCCTGAAGTAAAGCTATCCAGAATATGGAGAACAATGCAGATTCCCCACAGCGCAGCCACTAAATATCCTAATTTATCATAGCCTGCGATGACGTTAAACAGTCCGCTGATTTTCAGCACATGGTCAGGATAGCTTCGGCCGATTATATCAATCAGCTGAAATTCTGAAAATAAAATTGCTGCTAATATCATGTACCGCTTCAATCCCTTTAAATGATTAAAAAGGTATAGGGGCAATAATCCGAACAGTGCCAGCAATGCCAAGTATGCATTATCGCTGATCCCTGTTATTAATGCAAATGTTGATATGATCACAGTAAACAGATACCATAGCCTTCTATATATGTTTTTCTCAATTGCATATAGAACCGTGCTCATTCCAAATACCAGCGCTACATAGGAGGTATACATATTGATATTACCGATGGTAGATGTAAATGTTCCGTAATGATGGGCGGCTATATTGTCTTTAAATCCAATTGGGTCAAATTTAAAATACTGCATAATGCCGATGATACAGGCCGCCATCCCCGCCGCTAAAAACACATCCAGGTACCACCGCTTGAATTTTAGGCAATGGCCGATTATAAAAAAGCTTGCGCCATAGAGCAGAAATAAAAACATGCCCATGAACCTTCCTTCATTCCCCCAAAAGGATTCATAGAAATATTCGGACTGGAAGGTGGATATTGTAACTGATATTAATAATGCAATCATGGCCCAGTCCGGTTTGGTCAATGACTTTATGCTTAGCCCGGACTTTATTTTTTTTGTGTTTTCCCATTGGTAATGCCGCTTGTCTATGTATAAAAATGCAATGGCTGCAATCAGCATCACTAAAACCATTGCGATCACAGTGCCGTAATAAAAGATATACTTTACGGTCAGGATATCTATATAGTAATTACGAAAAACGAGGGGAAGCAAGGCAGTTATCATCAAGGCTAATATACATGCCACTCCCCCGGTTACTTTCTTCCAGCTTGTGATTAAGTCTTTTTTCAACATATAGTAACCTGCCTTTATTATTGTGATATTAGTAAGGTTATTA
>URUZ01000078.1 GCA_900551225.1 uncultured Clostridium sp. | reverse complement strand
AGGACAGAGCTATGGATTTTAGTATCTCTGTCCCTCATAGAACGCCTGCGTTGATGCTTTAACTAAATGACATTGCTGGCCCACGGCCTTTCGCCAACTGATATGAAAAGCCTGATTAAACAGAGGCAGCGGTGGGCGAGAGGATGTGTACATACCCTGAAAAGCAAAGAATTTCTGCTGGGGAAGCTGCCGTTAGCCGGTAAATTAAGCTATCTGCAATGCCTGCTCTATTGGTGGACATTTACCAGAAGATTGATTTATCTGGTGTCCCCCATCCTTTTCACCGTGTTTGGCGTACACATGGTGGACTGCGCGTGGTGGGAGCTGGTGTTGTTCTGGCTGCCGAACCATCTGATTGGGGCAAAGGCCGCTAAGCTGGCTTCGGGCGGGCAGAGAAGCAGGAGATGGAGCAATCTGGTGGATACGGCCATTTTCCCCTATCTGATTCTGCCGGTGATAGCAGAGACATTGGGCATCCGTGAAAAGCATTTCACTGTCACTGAGAAGCAGAAAAAGCTGGGCCAGAATTCCCAGGCAAAATATGCAATTGTGCATTTGATTTTAATTACAGGAAGCGCATGGGGGCTTTACCGCTGTTTCGGTGGCCTGGACATGGAGACGCCTGTCTGGCAGAATGCTGTTTTGATCTATTGGCTCTCATCCAACATTTACTTTCTCACAATGGCCGTCAGGTTTTTGCTGGGACGCAGCAATGTGCGGCTGGAGGAGCGGATTCCGGCCCGGGAAAGGGTGGAGCTGATCACGCCTGACGGAAGGATAAACGGTCTGACCGCCGACCTGTCGGAATCGGGTATGGCCGTGGTGACAGAGCAAAGCCTGCCCCTTTCAAATGGGCAGGAGCTGACTGTGGCTGTCTGCGCGGACGGTTACCAGACAGAACTGAAAGGGCGGGTGGCCCACCGTTTCCGGGACGGGAAGTACCACCGGTGCGGCATCTCCTTTGAGAAAATGTCTGTTGACGAAAAGAAGCAATACTACGCAGTGATATATGACAGAGATCACACCAGAACGTGCCGGGAAAATTGAAAGCCTATCCCCACCTCCATAATCGCCAACATTATGTCAACTGCTTCATCACTTCCCCCACACCAATCCCATCATTTTGCGTCCCCAATAATAAAATCTCCGAAAGCATCTCAAAGAATCCGGCAACCTCCTCCTTGCCCAGCTCCGCCGTCTGATATTTAAAATAAAAATCCAGCCCCTGATTCTGAGGCGCCTGCATGACTGTTAAATAAAGTTTCTGTATATCAGCCCTGCTTGAGAACCATTCCGTGTTGATGGGAATATGTTTTAAAAGTGGATTGGCAGGGGAAAGGGAGAGGGGCTGGCAGGTCAGGGCAGCGCCTTCATAGGTGGTGCAGGCCGGCGGCCCGAAGGCCTCGGAAAACAGCTGGTTCACATGTCCGGGGTCAAAATCGCTGTGGCGGTATATACCGCTCTGATAAGCCTTGATCTGCCGGATTCCGTCCAGGAAAGGGGTTTCGGGGGAAATGACGGTGCGGCAGGGGTAGCAGTGGATACGGCAGCCCCCGCAGGTGCGGCTCTGCCTGGCGGCGCGGCGGGAGACATAATTGCGGATGGAGATGTCCGGCTCCCCGCCATTGACAGATGACAGCGCGGTGCGCATGGACATGAGCAGCAGATTGGCCATGGACACGGAGTGCTCTCTGCAATATGTTTCCAGGCGGGCCATCTCCTTTTTCGGCAGGGTGAACCGCTCCATATCGCCGTCCATTGGCTGTATGATCCGGTCGGCGGCGCGCAGGCCCGGAAGGCCGTGCCGGCTGCGGCTTTGCTCCAGCGTCCGGGGGCCGCAGACATCTGTGTATATAGGCTCGCCTGAGGACAGCAGCTGTTTCCAGAAGGCGAGGTCCCTCTCCCGGCGCAGAGGATTGTGTTCCCGTTTTAAATCTGACAGCAGGACTTCTTCATAGCTTGCAGGCATGGCTGGCGGCGGCGCTCCGTAGAGATAATGGCAGTACAGCTGGAAGGTGTCATTCATCATAAAGATCAGACCGCAGGAATCCATGATCCGGTGGTCGATACACAGATAAACGCCGTTCCAGCCGCCGGGCAGGGATACCATGACAAACCGCAGCAGCGGCGCATCTGACCGTTCAAATCCAATGGTGCTCCAGCCAGTCATCAAAGCCTTGATCTCCGAAGGGCTCTTGTCCTTTAAGTTTTCGTATGTAATATCAGGGGAACTCTCCGGCACAATATACTGCCGGATTCCGCCGTCCCCCTGGGCCGGCGTGAACCGGACCCGCAGGCACTCAAGCCGCCCGGTTTCTTCTGCCAGGCATTTTTTCAAGAGGGGGAAAT
The DNA here is from genome assembly GCA_900551225.1 of uncultured Clostridium sp. GTDB lineage: Bacteria > Bacillota > Clostridia > Lachnospirales > Lachnospiraceae > Enterocloster. The sequence goes on along the minus strand of URUZ01000078.1, from coordinate 14,254 downwards.
CCATGGGGGCATGTATGGAAATGCACACTCCGATGGTCAGAATCTGGGCGGTGCCGAATTCTTCAAGGGCCTGCTGGAGCATGCGCTGGGAAGCGGTAAGTGGATAGAGAGTCTTTGCCATGGGAGCCACACTGCCTTTCTGGACTGCATAAGTGTTATAATATATGAAAGCCGGTGAAGGCCAATGACAAGGAAAATATAATAAAAGCAGCGTTATCCAGCATAATATTTTAATCAATTAATGGCAACTCTAATAAAAACCGGAAAGGCAGGCGCAATTCCATGTGGACTGACAAAAAGGAAGAAGCAGCACAAATGCACGGCTATGCCGGCACGTATTACTCTGAAAACAGCAGAGGAATCTATCATTTTACCTTTGATCCTGAGAGCGGCTGTCTGACACAGCCCAAATTGTTTTACGAGGCGCCCAATGCAAAATGGGTCTGCGCAAACAGCGGTTCCATGGTGTTTCCCGTTGAAAGGCAGGGGCGCGCAGGCGTCTGCTTCCTGGAATTAAGGGATGGGAATGTGATCCATGCGGCAGAGATATTGGAGGAGAAGCAAACTCCCTGCTACATCCTGCAGGATGGCAATTATGTATATACCGCCAATTACCATGAGGGAAATGTGATGGTATACTGCCTGGAAGAAGGAGTCCCGGCCCTGACCAGGCGGATAGAAAGTGGGGCAAAGGCCGGCTGCCATCAGATCCTGCTCCATGGAACATACCTGATGGTCCCCTGCCTTGAACAGAACAGGATCAGGCTGTTTGACAGGGAGGATGATTTTGCTCCGGCGGGGGAGATCACTTTTCCGGCGGGCAGCGGTCCCAGGCACGGGATTTTTAATCACAGCCATACGAGATTTTATGCAGTCAGCGAGTGGAGTAACCAGCTGTTTGTTTTCCGGGTACAGGGAAGGGAATTTAATCTTGTGCAGGCAATATCTGTTCTGCCGGAGGGCGGGAGCGGGAATAAACAGGCCGCCGCGGCCGCGATCCGGCTGACAGGGGATGAGCGGTTTTTATACATTTCCATAAGGGGGATCGACCGTCTGTGCGTGGTGGATGTAAGCGGGGACCAGGCGGCTGTGATCCAGCATTGTTCCTGCGGGGGAGTCCATCCAAGGGATATTGTGCTCAGCGGGAATGAGAGATTTTTACTGGCAGCCAACCGTTTTGAAGGCGGAATTGTGAGTATAGAGCGGGATGTAAACAGCGGTCTGCTGGGCAGTCCCATCCACGCGGTTCCCTTGCCGGAGGGTGTAGCACTGACACTGGCACCAACACAGGCACCAACACAGGCACCAACTCAGCCAAAGGAGGCTTAATTTATGCAGAAAACAGATATAGGCATTATCGGACTCGCAGTGATGGGCAGGAGCCTTGCCCTCAATATGGCGGACCACGGATTTAAAGTGGGAGGATATAACCGCAGCAGGGAGGTGACGGAGGAGCTGCTGAGAGAGCACCCCCATCATAATTTTGTCCCGTTTTATGAGCTTAAAGACCTGGTGGATTCTCAGGAGCGCCCCCGCAAGCTGATGATTATGGTCCAGGCAGGCAGGCCTGTGGACATGGTGATCGACCAGCTGGTGCCATACCTGGACGAAGGCGATATGATTCTGGACGGAGGCAATTCATTCTTTGAGGATACCAGGAGAAGAGAGAGCAGTCTGAGGGAAAAGGGGATCTGCTATTTCGGCACAGGGGTCTCCGGCGGGGAGCTGGGTGCCCGCTTCGGCCCATCCATTATGCCCGGCGGGGATAAGCAGGCCTATGAAGCCATTGCGCCGATCCTGGAAGCTATTGCGGCCAAGGCCCAGGGAGAGCCCTGCTGTGCCTATATGGGACCTGACGGCGCGGGGCATTATGTGAAGATGGTTCATAACGGCATTGAATATGCGGATATGCAGCTGATCGCAGAATCCTATCTGCTGCTCAAATATGCCGGCGGATTTTCTAATGAGGAGCTGGCGGATACATTTTCAAAATGGAATGAGGGGGAGCTGAAAAGCTACCTTATCGGGATTACGGCAGATATTTTCCGTGAAAAGGATGATTTCAATGACGGCGAACTGGTGGATTATATACTGGACAGCGCGGGCCAGAAGGGGACAGGGAGATGGACCAGCCTGGAATCCCTTAAGCAGGGGGTGAATGTTTCTATGATCACCGCTGCCTGCAATGCCAGAATCATGTCAAACCGCGTGAAGGAGAGAAGCGAGGCCAAGGAGCTGTTTGAACGCCCCGGACAGAGCCTGGCATCTGACAAAGCTGCATTTCAGGAGCAGGTGAGGAGAGGGCTTTACACCGCTAAAATTGCAGCCTACGCCCAGGGCTTCGACCTGCTGAGCCAGGCGTCCTCACAGTATGGCTGGGATCTGGATCAGGGCAGGATCGCATCGATATTCCGGGCCGGCTGCATTATCCAGGCGCAGTTTTTGGATGACATCACCAGGGCCTTTGGGAAAAACAGGGATCTGTCCAATCTGATGCTGGATTCATTTTTCAGAGAGGGCGTTAACAGGGGGCAGTCCAGTCTGCGCAGCATATTGAGCCTGGGAATCCAGAGCGGGATTCCGGCTCCGGCCATGAGCCAGGCAATCGTCTATATTGATGCGTTCCGGGGAACGCCCCTGGGAGCCAATCTGATCCAGGCCCAGAGGGATTGTTTTGGGGCGCATACGTACCAGAGGACAGACAGGGAAGGGACTTTCCACCACGATTGGAGCGCCAGGCATGAATAATGAGCAGGTATTTACAATTTTTGGGGGAACCGGAGACCTGACCTTCAGAAAACTGCTTCCGGCCCTCTACAATATAGAGGCCTCAGAGGACAAGGAACTCTGCACAAAGGTAGTCATCATCGGAAGAAGGGGGTATTCCAGCGGGACATACCGGGAAATGGCCAGGGCATGGGTGGAGAAGTTCTCCAGACTCCGTTTTGAGGAGGAGACTTATGAAAAGCTGGCAGAGAACATCGTATATTACCGCATGGATTTTACGGATGTAAACGCCTATGAGGAGCTGAACCGCTTTTACAGGGAAATGAACGCGGACAGCCACATCTTTTATTTTGCTGTGGCTCCCCGCTTTTTCAGCGCGATTGTAGATGGGTTAAAAAGGGTGGACGGCGCGGCCCGGGCCAAGGTTGTGATCGAGAAACCCTTCGGGGAGAGCCTTGAAGCCGCAGTCAGGCTCAATGAAACCATGGAGCAGTTTTTCCTGCCCGGCCACATTTACCGGATTGACCATTACCTGGGTAAGGAAATGGTGCGGAACATCCAGATTATCCGATTTGCCAACCCCATTTTCAGCAATATCTGGAATGCTGAACATATAGAGTGTATCCAGATTTCAGCCATGGAAGAGGTTGGCGTGGAGACAAGAGGCGGTTATTATGACCACAGCGGCGCGCTGAAGGATATGGTGCAGAACCATCTGTTTCAGATTCTCACCATTGTGGCCATGGAGCAGCCCAAGAGCTTCGCGGCAGAGGACATGCACAGGGAACAGATCAAAATACTGGAGAAGCTTCACACGCCTGAGGACATCTCAGACTATATGGTGCTGGGGCAATATGAGGGCTACCGCGGGGAACCGGATGTCCGCGGGGCCTCAACTACGGAGACCTATGCAGCCCTGAGACTGCTGGTGGACAATGACAGGTGGAGAGGCATGCCCTTCTATGTCCGCACAGGGAAGAAGCTGGGCAAGCGGGAAATGCAGGTGGCGGTGGTGTTTAAAAGCCCTTCAGAGGGGGTGGAGCAGAATGTTCTGAACATTAAAATCCAGCCCACCGAGGGCGTTTACCTGCAGTTTAACATCAAGAAACCGGGTGAGACGGATGAAATCATCCAGACTAAAATGGATTTTTGCCAGAGCTGTTCCCTGGCCAACCGGCTGAATACACCTGAGGCATATGAGCGTCTGCTGGGTGACTGTATGCGGGGTGAGCGCTCCTGGTTCTCCAGGTGGGATCAGGTTGAGACGGGATGGAGATATGTGGATGCAGTGCGGGAACAGTACCGCGGCCGGGAACTGCCGGTCTATGAATACCCCCAGGGCCGCAGCGGGCCCCAGGCGGCTGAGATACTGCTGGAGAAATATGGGCACACGTGGTTTGATTAAGATTAACCACGACGGTAAACAGGTATATAAAAGGCCGGCTTCAGCAGCAATCCAGCAGCTGAAGCCGGCCTTATTTAATTCAAGCCCGAATGCGGTCATTGTGCTTCATCAACATTTACTTTGACAACGGCGCCCTTCTTCCCGCGTTTCTTCCTTCCCATATTAATCTCGAAATCCTTCTGTATCACCTTATTATACACAGAGATCACCTTATAGAAAGCCTCGATTTCCTCCACGCTGCATTCCTTTTTCAATTCCCCCATTGTCTTTGTAATATCAAGTGTGTCGTATAACTTATGGGATTTGCTCAGCCGGATTCCCAATTTAGTGGGGTACAGACAGACATTTTTGGCATTGTCCTCTTTTTTCGTCTTTAGCACAAGGCCTTTTTCCGTCAAGCGGCTGACGGTCTGTGACAGCGCGGCCTTAGTTTTGTTCCAGTATTTGGCTAACTGTGTGACTGTCACTCCGGGATTTTCTTCGATGTAGGTGAGTGTGTGAACCTCTATCATGGTAAGTAGAATTCCATCACCGTATTCATGGGTGGAGAGAATATAGTCATTGTAGCGCATGACAAATTGATAGATATTGTTGTGCCGTTCATTTAATGTATGGAATGTTTCATCGATAATGCTGTCTTCGTAAGTATCATTTGTATTCAAATCAGGCCAGCACTCCCTTCTGGAAAATGTTTGCAATTACTGAATAATAGTTAGTTTACCATAAAATAAAGGAAAAAGCAAATGATATCCTTTATGACGGGATAATGTTAAATGAATTTACAATAAATCGACAAAAATCCATAATAAAAAGGGAAATATATAAAAAATAGTAAAGTAATTTAACAAAAAAGTGTTGACAAATAAAAAAGGCGAATGTATAATACAATCATCAAATGGTTAAGTCGATTAACAAAAAAGGAGAAGCAGTATGATGAACGCGAAAGAATTCTGTGACAAGTATTATGTGGAACGTATGGGGACGGCCAGCTTAAAGTGGGATGCATTGCAGACAAGGTTTGGGGACCCGGATCTGATATCCATGTGGGTGGCTGATATGGAGTTCAGAACGCCCGAGTGCGTGACCGACGCATTGGAGAAGCGGGTAGGACATGGCGTGTTTGGATATTCCTTTGTGCCGGATTCTTATTATGAGGCTGTGACCTGCTGGGAGGAGAAGCACCACGGCTATCAGATAAAGAGAGACTGGATGCGCATTTCACCAGGCGTGGTAGCTGCCCTTTACTGGATGGTGAATATGTATACACAGCCGGATGACGCTGTCATCATCATGACACCGGTATACTATCCATTCCACAACTGCGTGAAGGACAACAACAGGAAGCTGGTTACATGTGATTTAAACTACGACAAGGGTGTGTATACAGTGGATTTCGACGCCTTTGAGAAGAAAATTGTGGATAACGACGTGAAGATGTACATATTGTGTTCCCCTCACAACCCGGCAGGCCGCGTGTGGACAGAGGCGGAGCTGGAGAAAATGCTGGAGATCTGCCACCGTCATAACGTGCTGGTCATCGCAGATGAGATTCACCAGGATCTGGTCAGCGAAGGGCACAAGCACATTCCGGCGGCAACTGTTGCAGGCGGGAAATATGCGGACCGCATGATCACGGCCTTTGCATCTTCTAAAACCTTCAACCTGGCCACCTGCCTGACCTCCACCATTGTGATTGAGAATGAGGACCTGCGCAAGACCTGGGATGATTTTACTAAGGTCAACTACCAGGTGGAAGTCAATGTATTCGGCACCACGGCTGTGGAAGCAGCGCTGCGGGGCGGTGAAGAGTGGTATCAGGGTTTAAAGCAGGTGATTTACGGAAACTACCGGACCGTTGTGGAGGAGATGAAGGAATTCCCCAATGTTTATATTGCTCCTCTGGAAGGCACCTATCTGGCGTTTATGGATCTGAGAAATTATGTTCCTCTGGACAAGACAAAGGAGTTCACCCAGGAGAAATGCCGTCTAGCCGTGGATTACGGTGAGTGGTTTGGGGAAAACTGGAAGGGATTTATCCGGCTGAACATGGGAACCCATCCGGATATTGTGAAGAAGGCAATTGACAACATCAAAGCGAACCTGCGCAGCATGAATGCATAACTGGAACTGTGGTTGATTAAGAACGATTGGAGAAACGTAGATGAAGACTTTATGGAATACATATAAATCTTCAATTCTGCTTCTGGGATCTATGATTTTGGGCGGAGTTGTGGGCTTCTTTTGGGGTGAGGGAGCGAAAATCCTGCAGCCTGTTGCAGATATTTTCCTGAATTTGTTGTACTGCTGTGTTGTGCCGCTGATTTTCTGTTCTTTGACGGCAGCCATTGCCAAGATGGAGAACCTGGCAAAACTGCGTAAAATACTGGTGACTTTTTGTGCCGGAACCATTATCACCGGCGTCATTGCTTCTTTATTTATGGTGGCGGCCGCCATTGTCATGGACCCGGCCAAGGGCGCTGTCCTGAACCTGACGGAGGAAGTGGGGAATGTGGAGGGCAGCATGAACTTCCTGGCCATGTTCACAGTGAACGACTTCCCGCTGCTGTTCTCAAAGAGCAACTTAATGTCACTGATCGTATTCACGGTTATGCTCTCAATCGCCATTATCCTGGCAGGTGAAAAGGGAAAACCGGTGCTGAATCTGATGGAGAGCCTGTCTGAGATTATTGTGAAGCTCATCGGTATTGTGATGAAGCTGGCTCCCCTGGGACTGGGCTGCTACTTTGCCATTCTCATCGGACAGTATGGCAACCAGGTCATCGGCCCCCTGTCCAGGGCAATCATCATCTATTGTGCTGTGATTGTGGTTTACTATGTGCTCTCCCAGACCGTTATGGCATACATCGGCGCCGGGAAAGAGGGAGTCAGGAGATGGTGGAAGACCGCTCTGCCTCCCACCCTGACCGCCCTGGGAACCTGTTCCTCCGCGGCCTCCCTTCCCCTGAATATGATCCAGGCCAAGGAGCTGGGAATTCCGGCAGATATTGCGGATATCACGGTACCCCTGGGCGCTAACCTTCATAAGGACGGCGCGTGTATCATCCAGATCCTGAAGATTGCATTTTTATGCTCAGTGTTCGGTATTCCATATGCCACACCACGGAATATCCTGATGTCCATTGTGGTCGCAGTGGTGGCCTCTGTGGTAATGGGCGGAATTCCGGCAGGAGGTTATGTAGCTGAAATATTTATTATCTCTGCATTCGGCTTCCCCACCGTGTCAATCCCCATCATGGTATTGATCGGAACCATCACGGACGCCCCGGCTACGGTTGTCAATGTAACCGGTGATACGGGCCTTGCCATGGTTATTGCAAGAATCGTGGAAGGGAAGGGCTGGATGAAGGATACGGGTACGGGCCAGGAGCTGCGCACCTAGTAAACACTCCCTGCCCGGCGCGCCAGCTCCTCCAGCAGTCCCTGCATTTTCGGAATCACAGGATGTTTGTCCAGGCCGTATCCGGCCGCTGTCTGTGCAATGCGGGGGAAGGCCAGCCAGGTGCTTCCAGTCTCATCCTCCCATACGGAGATGCGCAGCGGCAGCTCCAGGGAAATACTCTGGTCGGCCTGCATGAGTCCGGTGCCCACCTTGGGTGATCCAAAGACCAGAACTGTGGTGGGGCGAAGCTCCAGCCCGGCTTCCCTGGCATTCTGTGCATGATCAAACTTGGCGAACAGCGGGATCTGGCGGGCAGCCAGTTCCTGTTCCAGACGCCGAACCGTGTCATCCACAGGCAGCTGGCCTTCCAGAAGCCAGAGCCGGTTGTCATCATAGTTGGTGGACAGCAGGTCCCCGAAAGCGCCTGCGATGCGGCGGCCCAGGTTGGTAAAGTCCACGCCCTCCTTGTTGGCCAGAAGGGTGACGCACACCAGCTCCTCGGAGTGGGTAAAACGGCTGAGGAAAGAGGAATACCCGGGGATGGAGCCCTTGATATCCATCAGGCCGCGATGGTTGTAGAACTGCCACCCGGCTACTGCGGGAACCTGACGGCCGTCCGGCAGCTGCCAGGGGGCATAGATCAGCGCCCGGTGTTCCGGCTGGTGGATCAGGACGCCGCCTGCCAGTCCGATATCCCAGTAGGAGATGTCCTGGGCAGAGGCCCAGATATCGGAGAAGCCTCTCAGGGCAGAGGATTCCACCCGCTTAATGGGGGAGCCGTCCGGGCCATAGCTGGCAGCGGGTTCTGTGGGATCTATGTACATTCCGTCTTTCTTGAAAATCTGATGGACATTGGCGCTGAGGGAGACATCCTCGTGGGTAAAGCTGCCCAGATCCTCAGCAAAACCGGTGCGGCGCAGTCCAAGGAACCGGATCTGCCGCTGGGTGACAAAATCATGGTAGGAAGTATGGCTGACCCGCTCCACAATCTCTGTGAGAAGCAGGAAATTGGTGGCGCTCTGTTCTACATCCGTGCCCGGCCCAAAGTGCAGAGGCTGCTCCCCCGCCATGGCGGTGAGCTGGTCAAAGGAGTACGCGGTATAAGGACTCCAGGCCTCATGTCTGCGGTAATCCGGCAGTCCTGTGGCGTGGCGCAGCAGCTGCAGTACAGTGATTTGCGTCCAGGCCTCCGGCATTTCCGGAAGCAGAGTGCCCAGATTGCTGTCCAGATCCAGGACGCCGTCCTCATACAGCTGCATCACGGCAACTGCCGCAAATGCCTGGGAGATGGGACCGGCGGGCCACATGGTATTGGCGGAGGCAAGGCGTTTCTGCCCGGCATCCGACACACCGTAGCCAACAACCCTGGGAATGTACGGGGCCTGGACAATGGCCAGAGTCAGGCCAGGAATCTCCTGTTCTCTCATAAAGTCCCAGATCATCTGGTCCACGGTCTGTCCCAGGTAAGATACGTCCGCGCTGCCGCGCATTTTCATGGTTTCATGTTCTTTTGTATTCATATAGTCCAACCTTTCTTTTATGCGCCGCTTTCTGTCTCAAAGGGCCAGTCCACGATGCCTCCAAAGTCATATATCTGCGTGTATCCAAGCTCCACCAGTTTGTCCGAAGCCTGTTTGCTGCGGACTCCGGTGCGGCAGTGCACCAGCAGCACCGCGTCCTTGTCCGGCAGGAGTTCAGGAGGTTCGCTGCCAATGGATTCCACGGGTACAAGAACTGCCCCTGGAATATGGGAAACAGCGTATTCATCAGCCCTGCGGACATCCACCACCGTTACCCCGCCTTCGTCCAGCATTTTCTTTGCCTCCTCGGCGGTGATTTTGTGGTAGGCGGTGGATTTTGCGCCGGCTGCTGAGGTGTCCGCATTAGACTCGGCGGCTGGGGTGTCCACCATAGAAGTGGATGAATTCTCCGCGGCGGCAGGGGGCTGTGAGGCGGCGGACATACTGTTGCCAGGGGCGGAACAGGCGGCCAGCAGCAGGGAGCAGCCCATGGCCAGGGCGATTAATACATTCTTTTTCATCAGTTAAAACCTCCTAATTTTGTATGTTAAATGGCATATAAATCGTTGAGCGCCTCGGACATTGTGGGGTGTGTGTAAATGCGGTCTCTCAATACCGTATAGTCCGCGCCCAGGTCCATAGCCAGTTTGACCAGGTTGATGATCTCATAGGATTCCTCGCACAGCAGCATAGCGCCAAGGATTTTGCCGGTGTCTGCATCTATAATGGATTTGAGCATGCCGTCTGTGGCCTTTAACACCTGGGCTTTGGGGATGGCGGCCACAGGGAGCTTGGCGACCTTTACCTTCAGTCCTGCTGCCTGGGCCTCCTTCTCATTCATGCCTACACGTGAGTATGGGGTGGGGAGGAATACGCTGTAAGGTACAATCCTGCGGTCATCCGCAGTATAGGGCGCGCCGCCGGACAGCTGGGACCACACGATGCGGGAATCGTCCAGGGAAACGTAGGTGTGCTGCAGCCCGCCGGTTACATCGCCCATGGCCCAGACACCCGGGGCTGTGGTGCGCAGGTTCTCGTCAACCTGAACGGCTCCGCGGGGAGTGAGGGCAACTCCGGCTGCCTCACAGTTTAAGCCCGCCGTATTGGGCACCCGCCCGGTAGCTACCAGCACGGCATCGGCTTCCAGCCTGTGTTCAGCTCCATTCCAGTCAAAGATCACAGCGGGGCCTTCCTCGACCTTCCTGATGGCTGCTCCGAACCGGAATTCCACGCCCCTGGCTTCCAGGATGGTTCTGATCTGAGCCGCAATATCATCATCTTCCCTGGGCAGGAAGCCGAAGCTGTCCAGCACAGTTACTTTACTGCCAAATGCGCTGTACATGGAGGCGAATTCCAAACCTATGTAACCGCTGCCGATAATGGTCAGCCTCTGTGGAAATACATCCAGATCCATGAGACCGGCGCTTGTGTAGACCCCTTTGGTTTCCTTTATTCCCTCTATGTCCGGAACGCGTGAGACGGCGCCAGTATTGATGAATACCTGGTCGCCTGTGAGCTGCAGAGTCTCATCCTTAGTCTTGACTTCCACCTGCAGGGGACCTGTAAAACGGGCTTCCCCGTCAATGATTGTCACCAGCTCCAGATTGGCCAGTTTATCATAATTCTTCTCGCGGAGCATGGCTGTGAGGCGGCGTTTCTCCTCAATTGCAGCGCGGTACTTCTGGGCCTTCACATCAGGCTGTGCAAGAGGATCGGCCGAAGCGCCGCTGTGGATCAGGGACTTGGAGGGAATACAGCCCACATTGATACAGGTGCCGCCGTACATGCCATTGTCCTTCTCTATCATGGCCACAGTTTTCCCTGACTTTGCAAGCTGGCCGGCCAGTGTCTTTCCACCTTTGCCAAAACCAATGATGATTGCGTTAAAATGAGTGTTCTTCATACGTATTACCTCCAATTTTTCTGTTTCCCTATCTGTTAATAAAATTGTTACAGTTGATATACTGTTATTATATTAGTTACAGTTCGGGCTGTCAAGCTTTTTTTGACTTTTTTTAAAAATAGTAAACCAACAGGGTTATGAACAGTAGTATGAAGTAATGAAACGAAATGAGCCATTTGACATTTCCACGCGCAGATATTAGAATGAAAAAGTGAGCTATGTGTTGTACGCCTTAGGCGGATGAGGCACAGAACGACAAATCGAAAATTGTGGAGGAAAAAGATAATGGCAAAAGAAAAGGGTTCATTTAAAGAATTTCTATCGGCAGTTGCGCCAGAACACCAAGCGTTTGTCGAGAAACTTAATACCAAACTTATTGAACAGGGATGTGCTCTTGTAATTAAGGAAGCAAAAAGCGGTTATACTGCTTCATATCAACTAGAGAAGAAAACAGTGATGAACTGGGTGTTTCGCAAGTCTGGTATTTTGGCACGGATTTACGGTGACAATGCTGGTAAGTATGAGGATACAATCGCTTCTCTGCCTGCTGATATGCAAAAGAAAATGACTACTTCCCGTGACTGCAAGAGATTGATTGACCCTAATGCTTGTAGTGATACCTGTGTTAAAGGTTTTATCTATGCCTTGAATGGCGATACACATAAAAAATGCCGTAATGACGGAATGTTTTTCCTGCTGACAAATGAAACAGCTGAGCATATAGCCGGTCTGGTCTGTGCAGAGGTTAATGTACGTAAGTCAGCTTTATAACGACACCCTTTTATCTGTTCTCAATAGTGGCAGGCAGTGTATCGTGGTACACACGAAACGATTTTGGAACCCCAATTCGTGCCGCGCATGAAAATGGCCCGGGCATGAGGCGGGGCTAAGTCTCACACCCCAACCTCCTTCTTTTCCCGGCCAACACACCAGCCAACGTCCGCGTACCCATTCGCGCCTAAATCTCCCATATTCTTATAGAAGCTTCTCCAATGCTCCAACCTCCTCAACTGCTTCTAAACAAAAAGACTCCCTGCACAGATAATACCGTGTTCCCTTTTCCGGTACCGCATACGCCCTGGTAAACGGCGCAACCTCAGCCAGCTTTTCCTGATTCTCCCTGCTCTTAAACAAGACAGTCAGCCCCGGATTCCTGGATGACCGCAGGAAATCCAGAGCATCCCCAGGCAGCTGCTGTTCAGCTGAAACGCAGATCAGCTCAGCAGAAGGATAGAGCACGCTGCACATTGCAGAGAGGGCATGGCAGTGGGCGGATGGGGCGTTCTGGGCTGCCGCGGCCAGGAAGCCCAGCTGGCGGTCCCTCTCCCTGCGCCAGATCTCCTCCCCAGTGAGAGACGCCAGGGCAGCCAGAACGTGGGCCGCCACGGAGTTGCCGGAGGGGACCGCGCCGTCGTATGTCTCCACAGGCCGGCTGATCAGCTGTTTGGCATCGTCAGCATAGAGATAAAATCCCCCGTTTTCCCCACAGGAGAACCGCCGGAGCATCTGCTCTGCGTACCGGATGGCCAGTTTTAGATAATCGGTTTCCCAGGTGGCCTGATACATTTCCAGCAGGGCGGCAGCGTAATACGCATAGTCATCCAGCTGCCCCGCAAATGCTGCTTCACCATCGCGGTAACGCACGGACAGGTGTCCGTCTGAGCTGGCCAGCCTGGTCTCAACGAACAGCACTCCGGCTTTGGCCATATTCATATAGAAGGAATCATCGCATATAAAGGCCGCTTTGGCCAGGGCCGATATCATCATACTGTTCCAGGAGGTCAGGACTTTGTCATCCTTGTGCAGGCTGGTGCGGTTTTGGCGGTAGAGAAGCATTTTCTTGCAGAGAACCTCAATTTCCGCGGCTCTCCAGCGGTCCTCCCCAATCAGGTTTGGGATGGATTGCCCCTCGAAATTCCCGGACTCAGTAATATGGAACCACTTGCAGAACAGCTGCCCGTCCCCGGCACCCAATACAGCGCTTACCTCCTGGGGAGTAAAGACGTAATATTTTCCTTCCACCCCGTCGCTGTCCGCATCCTGCCCACAGTAGAAGCCGCCGCCCTGGCCGGTCAGCTCACGCAGCACATAGGCAATGGTTTTGCGGGCAACAGAGCGGTAAAAGGGATTGGCAGTCCGCTTAAAGGCTTCCAGGTAGGAGCAGGTGAGAAGGGCATTGTCATAGAGCATTTTCTCAAAATGGGGTACCAGCCATTTCTGGTCAGTGGAATACCTTGAGAATCCGCCTCCGATCTGGTCAAAGATTCCGCCGTGGGCCATTGCAGCCAGCGTGCGCTCCGCCATATCCAGTGCCGTCCCGTCATCCGCCAGGGCGGAGTAGCGCAGCAGGAACAGCAGGTTGTGGGGCGTGGGGAATTTGGGCGCATGGCCAAAACCGCCCCAGACAGAATCAAAGCTTTTCTTCAGCTGGGAGACGCCCTGCCGCACCAGCCCGTCGGAGGGCTGGCCGGAGACCGTCTCAGGCGTCTGCAGGAACGCGGTGATGGTATCTCCGGCCTGGATCAATTTCTCCGGGTCCTCGCGCCAGCGCTGTTCAGCCTGAAGCAGCAGCTCATAGAGGCCGGTTCTCCCGTACATGGAGTGTTTGGGGAAATAGGTTCCTGCGAAAAAAGGTTTCTGGTCCGGGGTCATGAGAATGGTCAGCGGCCAGCCGCCGGAGCCGGTGAGCGCTTGACAGACAGACATATAAACCGCATCAATGTCTGGCCGTTCTTCACGGTCCACCTTGATGGACACAAAGCCGCGGCCCAGAAGCTTGGCGATCTCCGGGTCCTCGAACGACTCGTGGGCCATCACATGGCACCAATGGCAGGTGGAATATCCGATGCTGAGAAACACCGGCTTGTGCTCGCGGTGGGCCTTAGCAAAGGCTTCATCGCACCACGGATACCAGTCAACCGGGTTGCCGGCGTGCTGAAGCAGATATGGAGACTTCTCGTTCATTAAGCGATTGTGTACGTTTTTAGCTGTGTTCATGGGCCCACCTTCTTTTATTATATAGTTAGATTTATTTTGCGCGAAAATAGAAAAAAGATACTGCCAGTAGGACTGGCTAATGAGAAAATAATTAATCATCCCCCTTTGAAACATGACAAAGGGGAATGTTGCTGTTAGCAAGCGCAGCAAAACCCATAGACATCCCTTCCCCGCCAGTGTTATAATATTTTCATTGTATGAAAATCACCCACCACGGAGGTACCCAATGGAACACCAAGACCAGACACCCCACAAGCGCCGTGTCCGCTACAAAGGAACCCATCCTAAATCATATAAAGAGA
>URUZ01000077.1 GCA_900551225.1 uncultured Clostridium sp. | reverse complement strand
GAGAATGAGAGCGGCGTCAAGTTATTGTTCCGTATGTTGAATTGCGGACATATAGAGCTACGCTCTTTTTTTGCACTATTTTTTACTATCATAAAGGCGGCTGGCAAGGGTATATTTACTAAACCTGCAGCTGTGGGAGCCACTTCCATGGCTGTAGAAAAATTAAAGATACGGAGGGAAACTATTAATGAAAAAAAGGATTGCATTGTTACTCAGTGTAGTCATGCTGGCGGGATCTTTAGCCGGTTGTGGCGGCGGAAGCAAGGACAGCGGAGGAAGCACCACAGCCGCTACGCAGGCAGGACAGGCTGGTGATTCCAGTCAGGCGGCCGACTCCGGAAGCGCTCCGGCGACACCCGCACATAAGGAAACGCTGGTGATTGGCACGGATGCGGACATCAACACTCTGGATCTTCAGAAGCAGCAGGATCAGATCAACAACATTGTCCTTAAGAATACCCATCAGACACTGGTATTCTTCACCAACGGCTCCAATGGAGACGACCGCTTTGTTCCGTCCCTGGCAACAGATTGGGAGTTCAAGGATGACACCCATATTGTGATGCATCTGCGCGATGACGTTTATTTTAACGACGGCAACAAGACCCCCATGACCGCGGAAGACGTAAAGTTCACTCTGGATATGGCCATGGAGAACATGGTTGCCAGCAACCTGGCCGGCTATGTGCAGTGTACGGTTGTGGACGACTACACCATTGAGATTGAAATTGAGAGCTACAACAACGAGTTCGTTCAGTCTCTGGCATCCGTACCGCTTTCCATCCTGTCCAAGAAGGCATATGATGACGGTGTGGAAGATCCTTATTATATCGGCACAGGCCCCTACAAGTTCGATGAGTGGGTAGAAGGCGAGTATTGCCGTCTGGTTAAGGTTGATGATTACTGGGGCAACAGTATCCCTGCAGGTGAAGACCTGGCGCCCGGCATATCAGAGGCACTTGAGTTCCGTCCTTACATAGAGGCTTCTTCCCGTGTTATTGCACTGCAGTCCGGCGAGATTGACGTCTGCGTTAATCCTCCCATCAACGAGCTCCAGTACCTGGAAGAGGATGGGAACATCACCGTATTCGAACAGCCCGGAACCCGTTTATTCTACTTTGCATTCAACGTTGAGAAGGCACCCTGGGATAATCAGAAACTGAGACAGGCCGTAGCATGTGCAATCGACCGTGATTCTGTTCTGGAAGCGGCTGTTTATGGAAAGGGCACCCCGCAGAAGACCATTCTGAACCGCGGCTTGTGGGGCTTCTATGATGACATGGAAGGCTTCAACTACGATGTGGACCGCGCTAAATCCCTGATGGCGGAAGCCGGATATCCGGACGGCGGCATTGAGACAACTTTAACTTATGCTTCCGGCACTCCTTATGAGCAGATCGCCACTGTAATCCAGGCCAACTTAGCGGCTATCGGAATTAATGCAACTCTTGAACCCATGGAGACAGCTACTCTGAAGTCCGCATGCGTTGACGGCACTCAGGAGATGTTCCTGTGGAGATGGAATGAGGACTCCAAGGTTGACTTTGTATACCGCGACCTGTTCTATACCGGTTCCGGTTCCAACTACCATCACTACTCCGACACCAAGGTGGACGGCCTGATTGACACCGTTGCCACTGAGAAGGATCAGGACAAACGCCTTGCGGCTTCTCAGGAGCTTCAGGAGTATCTGGTAGATGCGTGTCCGCAGGTTCCGCTGTATATTGCAAACCTGGTAATTGCATACAACAAGAATTTACAGGGCCAGTACCTCTTCGGAGGCGGCAACCACGATTGGCGCCATGCTTATATTGCAGAGTAATTGATATAGTCTGAGCTGCTTGCGGGTCTTTTACGGCCCGCAAGTTTCTTGGGGGGACACACCAAAGGAAAAGGAGTGTGCAATGAATGATTAAATACATCTTAAAGCGGCTGATAATGCTGATTCCGGTAATTCTGGTGACCTCGTTCCTGATTTACTGGGCTATGAGTCTGACGGGCGGCGATCCGGCCCTGATGCTGGCCGGCGACAAGGCGACACCGGAGCAGGTTGAGCAGATCCGCGAGGAGCTCGGCCTGAACGATTCTTTCCCGGTCCGCTATGCCAACTACATGAAGGGGATGCTGACCGGAGACATGGGTAAATCCTATGTCACAAGGAAAGATGTTTTCAAGACCTTTATGGAGAAACTTCCCAACACCCTGGCGCTGGGAGGCGCCGCTGTGCTGATTGCGGTGGTGGTATCCCTTCCGCTGGGAATTTATACGGCGATCCACCAGAATACATGGAAGGATACGGCGGGAATGGTTTTCGCGCTGTTCGGCACGTCGATGCCCAACTTCTGGCTGGGCCTGATGTTGATTATCATATTCGCCTTAAAGCTGGGGCTGCTGCCCTCGGGCGGTAAGACCGGGTTCTCCAGCATCATTTTGCCGGCTGTAACCGTAGGGTTCGGTCTGGCGGCGCTGATCACCCGTACTACACGCGCCTCCATGCTGGATGTGCTGCGCCAGGACTATATGACCACAGCGCGGGCAAAGGGATGTCCTGAAAAGCGTGTAATCTACACCCATGGGCTTAAAAATGCGCTGATTCCCATTATCACGGCAATCGGCCTGCAGATGTCCTTAGTTATCACCGGCTCCGTGCTGGCTGAGACTGTGTTCTCATGGCCAGGGATCGGGCGTCTGGTCTATGACTCCATTTCCAAGCGTGATACGCCTATGGTAACCGGAGCCATCATCATGTGTTCGATCCTGATGTGCATCATTAACCTGGGCGTGGATCTGATCTATGCATTCTTTGATCCGCGTATCAAGGCACAATACAGTAAGAAGGGGTGAGTCGATGTCGGAAACTGTGGCAAGAAAGAAAAAAGTAAAAAGCCGTACTATGTTTCAGGAGGCCTGGAGACATCTGATCCGAAACCGTGGATCGGTCATTGGAATGATTTTCCTGATTGCGCTGGTAGTGGCGGCACTCATAAGTCCTTTAATCTTTGATTATGAAAAAGACGTAATTGGCCAGAATATGTCGGAGCGTCTGCTGGCGCCCGGCCTCTCCCATTGGTTCGGCACTGATGAATTCGGACGCGACCTGTTTGCACGTGTGATATACGGGGCGCGTTACTCCCTGATTATCGGCGCGGGCTCTGTATTCCTGGGACTGATTGTAGGAACCCTGCTGGGTTCACTGGCCGGTTTCTACGGTGGTCTGACAGATTCCCTCATCATGCGTGGTGTTGATATATTCTACTCCATTCCAAACATCATGACGGCTGTGGTAATTGTATCTCTGCTGGGCACCAGCACTGTAAATCTGATGATTGCGCTGGCATTTTCCTGCGCCAGCAGCTTTGCGCGAATCGTCCGTGCTGCGGTTATGACGATCCGTGACCAGGAATATGTGGAATCCTCCTATGCAATGGGGCTTCCCACCTGGAAGATTATTCTGAAGCATATCCTTCCGAACTGTCTTTCTCCGATCATTGTACAGATCACACTGCAGATCGGTACGACAATCATCTCCGCTTCATCTCTGAGCTTTCTGGGAATCGGTGTTCCGGCTCCGGCTCCGGAGTGGGGAGCGCTGCTGTCCGCAGGGCGAAGCCATATCAGAGATGCCAGCTACATGTGTATTATCCCTGGATTTGCGATTATGCTGACTGTGCTGGCGCTGAACTTGCTCGGTGACGGCCTGCGCGATGCGCTTGATCCGAAGATGAAGAAATAGGAGAGGTGAGACCTATGGCAGAAGATATGGTATTGAAAATAAAGGATCTGGTTGTTCACTATGAGACAGAGGATGCGGATGTCCATGCGGTTAACGGAATCGACATTGAGATTGAGAAAAAGCGCACCTTAGGTCTGGTAGGGGAGACCGGCGCGGGCAAGACCACCACGGCTCTGTCCATCCTGAATCTGGTTCCCAACCCGCCCGGGGTAATCAAGAGCGGTGAGATTTATCTGGAGGGCGAGGATGTTTTAAAAATGTCCGCGGACAAGCTGGAATATATGCGCGGAAATGATGTGGCCATGATATTCCAGGACCCCATGACAGCTCTGAACCCGGTTATGACAGTGGGAGAGCAGATCGGCGAAAGCGTTGAGCTCCATCAGAACCTGTCCAAGAAGGATGCCTTTGAGAAGGCAAAGGAGATGCTGAAGCTGGTGGGAATCTCAGAGTCCCGTGCTTATGATTACCCGCATCAGTTCTCCGGAGGTATGAAGCAGCGTGTGGTAATCGCCATTGCGCTGGCCTGCAACCCAAAGCTTCTGATTGCGGATGAGCCCACCACCGCGCTGGATGTTACAATTCAGGCGCAGGTGCTGGAGTTGATGAAGCAGCTGATCCAGGAGCGCGAGATGTCCATGCTGCTGATCACCCATGACCTGGGTGTTGTGGCGGAAGTCTGTGACGATGTGGCCGTGGTCTATGCGGGCCGGATTGTGGAAAAGGGGACCGCGGACGATGTATTTAACCATATGCAGCATCCTTACACAGAGGGGCTGTTTGATTCCCTGCCGAACTTAAAGGAGCGGGGCGAGATGCTGGAACCGATTCAGGGGCTTATGCCTGACCCATCGGATCTGCCGCCGGGCTGCTCCTTTGCTCCCAGATGTCCGTATGCTATGGAGCGCTGTTCTCAGACCGTTCCGGAGCTGAAAGCAGCCAGAGGCAGTGATACGCACTTTGTGGCCTGTCATGCTTACGAAGATCCTGATTTTAGCTTGAGGAGGAACAAGGATGGCAAATAAGACAATTCTGGAAGTAGAGAATCTGACAAAATATTTCAGCACACCCGGCGGCATGCTACACGCTGTGGACGGGGTGAGCTTCAAGGTATTAGAGGGCAGGACCCTGGGTATTGTAGGCGAGTCCGGCTGTGGAAAATCCACCACCGGGCGCACCATATTAAAGCTGCTTGAACCCACGTCCGGCAAGATTGTATTCGACGGCCAGGACATCACGGGTTTCAGCCGCAAGCAGATGCGCAGCCTGCGCCAGGAGATGCAGATGGTGTTCCAG
The DNA here is from genome assembly GCA_900551225.1 of uncultured Clostridium sp. Lineage (GTDB taxonomy): Bacteria > Bacillota > Clostridia > Lachnospirales > Lachnospiraceae > Enterocloster. Next base: position 11,657 of record URUZ01000077.1, on the reverse strand, counting down.
GACCCCTTTTCATCCCTGGACCCCAGACAGACCGTATCCCAGCTGATCAGCGAGCCTATTATTGAGCACCGGCTGTTAAAGACCAAGAGCGATGTGGAGAAACGTACGCTGCAGCTGATGGAGACAGTGGGCCTGGCTGAACGCTATATCAATGTATACCCCCATGAGCTGGACGGAGGACGCCGCCAGAGAATCGGCATCGCCCGCGCGCTGGCAGTGGAACCCAAGCTGATCGTCTGTGATGAGCCGGTATCTGCCCTGGATGTATCGATCCAGGCCCAGATCTTAAACCTGCTCAGGCAGCTGCAGCAGGATCTGGGGCTGACCTACATCTTCATCACCCACGACCTGTCTGTGGTTAAATACTTCTCAGATGACATTGCAGTTATGTATCTGGGCCAGATGGTGGAGAAGGCTCCATCAGATATCCTGTTTAAGAATCCGCTGCACCCTTATACTAAGGCGCTGCTGTCGGCAATCCCGCTGCCCATTGTGGGCAAGGAGAAACCGGCCCGTCAGCTGATCAAGGGCGAGATCACATCCCCGGTCAACCTGCCGGATGAGTGCCGGTTCGGGAAACGCTGTGATTATGTGCAGGAGTGCTGTAAGAAAGGGAATCCGCAGCTTAGGGAGATTGAACCGGATCATTTTGTTGCGTGTAGTTGTGTTTAATGAGAATAGAGTAGCCTAGCATATTAAGAGGGTGTCCCAAGACTATGGACTTAGAATTCATAGTCTTGGAACACCCTCGTTTTTTGTGCCAATCTGTTCCATATTCCGGAATGTCCGCCGGAAGCTTTCCACTACCAGGCGGGCGGTGGGAGGAAGCGGCTCGTCCTTGCGCCAGGCAATGGTGTAGGAGCGCTTGGCATCCGACAGCAGACGGTAGTAATGGGGGCGCTGCTCTTCACTCAGCTGATTGATCAGCAGGTCCGGGACAAAGCCCACGCCCAGGCCGCTGGAGACCAGCATATTGATGGTGTCCCAGTTCATGATTGCACAGACGATATTGGGCGTGAAGCCGGCCTGTCGGCAGAGATCCAGGCCGAAATCTGAGAACTTCTGGACGGATTTGAGGGCAATGAAGGGTTCATGGGCGGCATGGCGCAGGTCCATATATGGGAGCCCGTTGGCTGGGATGGCAAAATCATTCACGAGACTATCCCGGGGAACAGCCAGCAGTATGGACTCCTGATAGATAATCTCATAGGATAGCAGGGGGTTCTCCGGAAGAAGCGGAACCAGGCAGAAGTCCAGCTTCCCATCAGTTACAGCGGATTCGATCACATAGGAGTAGTCCTCGGTAACCTCATACTTAATGGACGGGTGAGCCTCAACCAGAGGTGGAATAAGGGCGGGAAGGTAACAGCGGCTGTAAAACGGGGAGATGCCAAAGCGCACAACCTCCTCCACGGGATGTTCCATGTCTGATATGCGGCGCAGGAGCTGGTCATGGATCTGCAGGAGGCGTTTTCCCTCCTGCAGGAAAAGCTTTCCTGCTTCTGTTAATTCTGCACTGTGCTTGCTGCGGTCAAAAAGCTTGGCCCCCACTTCGTCTTCCAGGCGCCGGATGTGCTGGCTGAGGGCAGGCTGGCTGATATACAATTGTTCGGCAGCCGCGGTAAAAGTGCCGGTCTGGACAATGGCGATGAAATATTGGATCTCCTTAAACTGCATACGGGAAAACACCTCGCTTCTTCATAAGCATTTACTTATAAATCATTATAAAGTCTTTATTGATAAAAGGCAAGATGCTCTTTATAATATGACATATATAGTAAAATATTGACAAGAATATTGATTATTTTATTGAAAATGAGACAATATACACAAATAATGCCCCCTCCCAAGGCTTGCAACCCCTAATGATTGGTTAATTTTGCATACGGACACATGAGTTTAGGAACTATTATAATTTTATTATAAAGATAAGAAAACAGGAGGATGAGAAAATGAAAAAGAACAGAAGACGTATTGCAGGACTGCTTATGGTTTCCCTGCTGGCGGCATTGTTGGCCGGCTGTTCAGGTGGTGCACCTAAGGAGACCAGCGCTCCGGCCGCCCCCGCCGCGGAGTCAAAGGCGGAGCAGGGCAGCGGCAATGAGACAACGGCTGCAGCCAGTGCGGAGACTGCGTGGCCGGAGAAAGCAGTGACCATCATTGTGCCTTACAATGCGGGAGGTGATTCTGATTTCAATGCCCGTGCCTTGGCGGAAAAGCTGACGGAGCGCACCGGGCAGAGCTTCATCGTTCAGAATGTGGCGGGCAACAGCGGAGCGGTGGGCAGCCTGCAGGCTTTGGGCGCGGACCCGGATGGGTATACCATTCTGTTTAATCACACGGCATTTATCATCAACTATTATTCTAAGAATTCTGAGCTGACTTATGACGATGTGACTTTAGGGGCAGTATGCGGTTACCTGGGGGGCGATCTGATGGCGGCACGGCCAGAGCTGGGCATGACAAAGCTTTCTGAAATCATAGAGTATACAAAAGATCATCCAGGTGAGCTGCTGTACGGAGGTTCCGCCGGAACTACGGTGCTGGTGGCCGGACTTCAGCTTCAGGAAGCCGGGGCTGACATCACCCTGGTGGATACAGGAGGTGCGGCTGACCGCCTGTCGGCAGTTTTAGGCGGACACGTGGATCTGGTGACGCTTCCAATCGGAAATGCCAGGGATTACCTGGAGACAGGAGAGCTGGTTGAGATTGAGAAGGACCTGGATATGGAGATCGGCTGCCCTGTATACTATCAGATGATGTTCCCCAAGGGAGTTGATGAGGCGATTGTAACTAAACTGGACGGCCTGCTGGAGGATATTATTTTAAATGATGCGGATTATGCAGCTTCCATTAAAAACGCCTATGAGCAGGAACCCTTCTACAAAGGTCCTAAAGAGGGCGGGGAAATGGTGGATCAGCTCTGGGAGGAATACTCCACGCTGAATTGGAATTAATATCAATAGGGGGGAACTAATGCCTTCAAAAAAAGAAAACTATACAATTTTTATATTTCTGATTGTTTTAAGTTCAGCTGTGACCTACAGTGCATTTCACATCCCGCCGGGAGGTGAGCTGGGGTTTGGGGCGGATTTTATGCCAAAGGTTGTAGGGATATTGCTGGTGTTTTGCTCACTGGGATTTCTGGTCCAGGGACTGCGGGCGGAATGTGACGAAAAAAGGGCAGGCCGCTTAAATTGGACTCCTGTTATCCGATTTTTTGTGGCGCTGGGTCTGCTGGTTCTCTATACAGCGCTTATTAAACCGGTTGGTTTTATCATTATGACCATTTTCTACATTTTTGTACAGAGTCAGTTTATGGTTCCGCCGGAGAAACGCAGTTTTATGCGGTCCGCGGTAATTGCCGTGGTATCTTCATTGGTTATATATTTTGTATTTACAAAGGGTCTCAGCATGGCTTTGCCGGGCGGTATTCTGAGCGGTATTTTATAGGGGGTGGCGAAAAGTATGGTATTGGAAGGTTTAATGGGGGTTATGAATGTTACCTGCCTGGCAATGATGTTCGCGGGAACGTTTATCGGCATCGTGTTTGGCGCAATTCCGGGGCTGTCGGCCACCATGGCAGTGGCAGTCTGCCTGCCTCTGACATTTAAAATGCCGCAGACGCTTAGCATTGCCTTTTTGATCTCCCTTTATATAGGCGGGATCTCAGGCGGACTGATTTCGGCAATTCTGCTCAACATTCCGGGGACGCCATCCTCAGTTGCAACCACTTTTGACGGAGTGCCTATGGCGCGTAAAGGGCAGGCGGGGAAGGCTCTTGGTGTGGCAGTATTCTCATCTCTGTTCGGAACCTTGTTTTCTGTTTTAGTGCTGATCTTTGTAGCGGCTCCGGTGGCCAGCCTGGCGTTGAAGTTCGGGCCTTATGAGTATTTTTCAGTGTGCTTTTTTGCAATGGTGCTGCTTAGCGCCCTGGTCTCTGATTCTATGCTGAAAGGTTTTACAGCAACTGTGATCGGTATCCTGGTGTCAATGGTGGGAGTGGCGCCGGTAGGAAATGCAATCCGTTTTACCTTCGGTTTTCGAGCGCTGAATCTTGGATTTGCACATATTCCCGTGCTGATTGGTCTTTTTGCCGTGGCGGATATTCTCAGGAGCTCCATCAAAAAGCCCTGTACTGAGAAGGCGGAAGTGGTGCAGAATTACAACATCAAAGGCCTGGGCTTTAAGCTGTCTGAACTGTCCGGGCAGGGCTTTAATTTTCTGCGCTCCGCTGTTATTGGACTGGTAATCGGCATTCTTCCCGGCATCGGCGGTTCTACCTCCAACGTGATTGCGTATTCAGTGGGAAAACAGACCAGTAAAAACGGCAAGGACTATGGCACTGGGATTGTGGACGGCATCGTTGCCTCAGAAGTATCCAACAACGCCTGTATCGGCGGCGCCATGATTCCGCTGTTGACTCTGGGAATTCCTGGGGATGGACCGACAGCAATCCTGTTGGGGGGACTGACCATTGCAGGGGTTTCTCCCGGCCCGCTGCTGTTCAGAAATAATCCAACGTTTGTCTACAGTATTTATTTTGCACTGTTGATTGCAGCTGTTATGATGTTTGTTGTGGAGTTGTTTGGGATGAAGGTTTTTGTGCGCATCCTGATGATACCCAAGCATTATCTTCTGCCTGTGATCATGGCGCTGTGTGTGGTGGGAGTGCTGGGAAGCAATAACCAGTATTTTGACATATGGGCAGCGGTCATATTTGGTGTGATCGGTTTCCTAATGATCCGGTATCATTTCCCTATATCACCCTTTATTCTTGGTTTTCTTCTTGGAGGGGTTATGGAGGCGTATCTGATCCGCAGCATCCAATATTCCAGAGGCAACCTGATCAAGGGCTTCTCCGGATCACCCATCTCTATGTTTTTCCTGTGCGCTACTGTGATTTCAGTGGTTTTAGTTATGGCAGGGAAGATACGGGATGCAAGAAGAGAGAAAAGAAAGGTAGATTAGAGAATGTATAAGAAGGGTGATCAGCGTATGTTTATCAATTATGCACATCGGGGGGCCAGCCAGTATTATCCTGAGAATACGCTCAGCGCATTTTACGCAGGGCTTGAGATGGGGGCCAATGGAATTGAGACGGATATCCACCGGACAAGAGATGGTGTCCTGGTTTTGTTCCATGACGACGAGATTGGCAGGGCTACGGATGGATCGGGCCGGGTCAGTGACTATACTTATAGGGAACTGAGGGAATTTAATGTGATAAACCCAGCCGGGGACCGGGTAGATAAGATTGTAACCCTGGAAGATTTCCTGAAATATTTCGGATTCCGGGATCTGACTTTCGCTATTGAGCTGAAGCAGGATCAGGTGGAGAAAGAAACCATTGATACGCTGGAAAAATATGGCATGCTTGAGAAAACGATTCTCACCTCATTTAATTACGAGAGTGTCAAAAATGCCAGGGCATATGATCCGCGTTACCGGGTGGGGCTGCTCTACAAGGAGGACGAGCCGGATCCCGTGGGAAAAATGAAGGCTATCCATGGTGAAGAGCTTTGCCCCATGGCCCAGTCCCTGAGCAGGGAGATGGTGGACAGCTTTCATGAGATGGGGTTTAACGTGCGGGCGTGGGGGGTATATACCGAGGCGCTCATGGCCCACGCCTGTGCCTGTGGGGTGGATGGTATGACCATCAATTTCCCGGACCGGCTGACTGAATATCTTGGTAGGGAGAGTATTTAGAATAAACATTCAGACATTGTAAAAGGAAGAGATCACTGTAATCTCTTCCTTTTTTCGTTGGCTGACAGGCAGATGGGGAGGGGGATGAGATTTTGTATTGTGGTATTTCCCCCTCACTGGGAAATGTAAAAATTCCGGAAGTTTTTAAGCTGATCTGCTATATTTTCATAACTTCCTGTGTATCATTATACATTATGTATAGTCATTTAAGGAGGCATATAATGCAGAGAATAATAACTTTGGAAATGATAAACCAATATGAGCTGGAACTGTATGAAGAAGAAAAAAGTAAAGCAACGATTCAGAAATATCTGCGGGATTTGAGACGTTTTTTTATGTATCTGCCGGAGTTAAAGGAAGTAAATAAAAAAGCGGTTATCCAGTACAAACAATATCTAAAGGAACATTATAAGGCCACCAGCGCTAATTCTATGCTGGTTGCATTGAACAGGTTTCTGATGTTTGCAGGATGGGCAGACTGCCGGGTGAGACAGTTCCGGGTTCAGAAAATGCTGTTCTGTAAAGAGGAGAGGACGCTGTCCGCGGAGGAGTACAAGCGCCTTGTGCAGGCTGCGGATTCTCGGGGCAACAGCCAGCTGTGCCTTGTGCTGCAGACAATCTGCAGTACGGGAATCCGGGTGGGAGAGCTGCGCTATATTACGGTTGAATCCCTGAGAGAAGGAATGGCAGAGATTGACAATAAGGGCAAGGACCGCAGAATCATCTTCACCAAAGAGCTGTCAAGGTTACTGATTGATTACTGCTTTAGAAATAGAATTGTCTCCGGGCCGGTGTTTGTAACGAAGAATGGAGGGCCTCTTGACCGAAGCAATGTGTGGAGAGCAATGAAAGGCCTGTGCGGGGATGCAGGAGTAGATCCACGGAAGGTATTTCCCCACAATCTGAGGCATCTGTTTGCATTTACCTTTTATTCACAGGAGAAGGATGTTGTCCGCCTGGCAGAGATTCTGGGACACTCCAGTATAGAGACGACACGGATATACACAACCACAACCGGGGAAGAGCATAAAAGAATGCTGTCCCGACTGAAACTGATATTTGGGGTGGAATATAAAAATGACCACATAATATAAATTATGTAGTCATTTGAAGTAATCACCTTTAAACGTTCCTTATAACTACATACAATATAAGCTGTTTTTGGTAATATTGCAAGAGTTTTGGTTAAAATACATTGGCATTATCTTAGATTTTTTCCCATTTTGTACATGAACTTATGTTAAAAGTCAAATGTCTGCATGACAAATACACTTGGCATGCTTTTTTTAATGTGAAAAACCAAATGCCAGGCCAGATTTTAACGGGGAGATGATACATAATTTATATTATGTTGTGGCACATAAGGGGAAATATTTATGGGAAGAACAGAAAAACATACGCAAAGAAATTCAGTAAGAGATCCAGGGAGGAGGCACCGATCACGGAGAAAAAACCGCAGGGAAATGTGGCTGAAATGTGGGATAGCAGCAGCACTTCTGGCGGTTGGCGCTGTGATCTGGCTGGTCAGCGCCAGGTATTCCGGCGATCAGGAGACCAGGCTGGAGCGGAATACCATAGCCGGGGAAATGCCGGGCAAGACTCAGGCCGCCTCGCCGGGGGAGGCCCAGAGGGCGGTGGCTGAGAATGAAATAGTATTCTCAATCAACACCAATCCTGTATTCAGCGGCAGCCCCAAGCGGGGAAATGTAATGTTTGAGAATCCCTTGGAGAATCAAAAGAGGACCCGTGTTGAGATCTGCCGCGATGATAATGGGGATGTGATATATGAGTCGGGAACGCTGCTTCCGGGAAATTATATCGGACAGGCGGAATTGGATATGGAATTAACACCAGGGGAATATCCCTGCACAGCATTTGTGTATGGATATGGACAGAAGGACCGCCAATATATCGGAAAAGTAAGCGCACGGATTGTTGTAACTGTTCAATAACGGACTATTAGACAATAAGAAAGAGATAGCATACTATGAGAAAAAATAGATTAGGATTGAGAATAACAGCAGCAGCATTAAGCTTGATAATAGCCAGTACATCCCCGGGGCTGGGGATGATCACCTTCGCAGCCCAGAGTCAGGAGGCGGCAGCAGACAGTGGGGGAAACTCTGAGGGGCAGGACAGCGGTAACGGAACTGCCGGAGACCAAGGCAGCGGAAACGCGGGAGATCAGGGCAGCGGAAACGCAGGAGACCAGGGCGGAGAAGGTGTAAGCGGTAATGGGAGCAGTGGAGCAGAAGACCAAGGCGCTGGAAGCGGAAGCGCCGGGGACCAGAATGGCGGAACAGAAGAGGGGAATGGAACTGCCGGAAACCAGGGTGGGGAGAGTGAGAGCGGCAGCGGAGGCGTAAATGACGGCGGGACAGCCGGGAACCCAGATGAAGGGAGCGGCAATGGAAATGACGGCGGGACAGCCGGGAATCCAGATGGGGAAAACGGGAACGGAAATGACGGCGGGACAGCCGGGAACCCAGATGGGGAGAACGGGAACGTAAATGACGGCGGGACAGCCGAAAACCCAGATAAAGAGAGCGGCAGCGGAAATGACGATGGAGCTCCCGGTAATCAAGGTGGAGAAAACGATGGTGGAGGCGGAAACGAAGAAGCCGGAGGCAACGGAGGCAGCGGCGCCAATGGCAGCGGTTCCGGCAATGGGCAGAGCACAACCGAGCCCCTTATACCAGAACCAATCATCATAACCGACATTCAGAAAGCTGCCTATTTTAGTGGAGAAGGCAGCGAGGAAGAACCTTATGAGATCGGCACAACCAAGGATCTGGAGATGCTTTCTCAATTGGTGGCAGAGGGGGACGAGGAGTACAGTAACAGCTGCTATCGACTGATACATAATTTAAAACTGAAAGATAAAGGCAGCCGCAGGAGTAATTTTACGCCCATTGGTAATGAGCGTTATCCTTTCAACGGTGTTTTTGATGGTAACGGATATGTTATAAGGAGAATCAATATTTATGGCCCGGATGATGTAAATCTGGGTTTATTTGGCGTTGTCGGAGACGGAGCCAGGGTCCACAGTGTAGGCGTGTCCGGATCAATTATATATGGTAAAAAATATGTGGGTGCTATTGCGGGAACTAACTATGGGAGTATTGACTCCTGTTTCCAGGATGGATCCATCTATGCCAGGAAGGACGGAGCGGGCGGAGTGACAGGCCTGAACCGCGGCGGTATTGCCAATTGCTACAACAGCGGCACAATTGGCGGCAGTTATAAACCGGGCGAGGAGGTAAAAACCGGCACTGCATCTAAAAGCAAACGATGGATGAGCCTCAGTGATTTTGTGGAGTCCGTAAGTGAGGGAAATAAAAGCTACCTGATTTCTTATGCCGGGGGAATCGCCGGATATAATGAGGGCAGCATATCCCAGAGCTATCAGATCGGCAATATCGGCGCAGCACACAACGGCTGGGGCCTGGGCGCGGCCGCAGGCAGCAGTGAAATTGGAGTTGTGGACGGCTTCTGGTATCTGGAAGGCACGGCCTGGTCCGGCGTATATGGACAGGAGGACCATGGCGGGATTCAGTCAGCGCCGCTGGCCGATATGATCGGCGGGTCAGCTGTCGGCTTTTTGGACTTCGACCAGTCAGTATGGGTGTCCGCAGAGGAAACACATGCAAACGGCCAGGCGGCCTATAGTCCGGCAGGTCCGGGACTGGCTACGGATTCTCAGGCTGAGCCTGAGGGGAGTCCCCACCTTTCCGGTGGATACATCTACTACTTTCCACAGCTGAAAGCCTTTGCCCAGAGGGGCCAGGAGTTCCCCTTTGCAAAGGGCATATATGAGGAAGGTAAGCTGCTGGTGGATGATTTGTCAAGGACGGCGGTGGTATATCATGAGGAGGGCTGGAACCGTCTGTTTGGATCTGGGGAGCAGACCGACAGAAGCCGGTTCTTGTCCTACCGTATTACTCTGGCGGCTGATCTGGATTTTACTGATGTGACGGTGAGCCCGGGTACCATGGAGATCCCCTTTACGGGTTCCTTAAATGGCGGTGGATTTGTGATCAGCAACCAGAGTTTTCCGCTGTTCGGTGTGATGGGTCCAGGTTCAGAGGTTGAAAACCTGCTGATGACGGATGCATCCATTAAAAATGTTATCCTCTATCAGGCGAGGGAGGGAAGCGAGGAGGGGACCGTCCGTAAAAACGGAACCCCTGTATTAACGGCAGGCACCGGAATCCTTGCAGCTTATGCGGAGGACGCATTGATCCAAAACTGTGCTGCCAAAGGCCGGATTGTGGTGAAGGGGACAACCCCAGCGGGGGACGCGGCGCTATCCGGCAGCCAGGCAGGGAGACTGAGAACCGGTGGACTTGTTGGCGAGATCATGTCCAGCACCTGTATAGTGAACAGCTATGCATATACCGATCTGTCTGTGGACGGGGAACAGCAGCTGGTGACGGAAACCGGCGGCCTTGTTGGTGTGGTGGGCAGAGACTGTGGGATTATCGGCAGTTATGCTACAGGATTTCTGAGCGCCGATTCCATGGCCGGCGGACTGGCCGCTAAAAACTACGGCGAGATCAACAGCAGCTATGCGACTACAGCACTTGAGCATCCGTCGGAAAATGCAGCGGCGTTTGTGGCCTATATGCCGGAACCACGCTCAAAGGACCAGGTGGACTTTGAGGGATTGAAGGCAGGGGACGCCTCCAGGGAGTCAGTGGAACAGGAGCAGGAGTCTATTGATGAGAGCAGAAGAGAGTCCGTGCTGTATAGGGAGAAAGATGAGAATAGTGAGGATGATGAACTGGGAGAGTTCCCAGACCTTTCTCCAATGGCCACACCTTCAGAAGCGGTTTCTTCAGATGTTCAGGAAGCAACCCCATCTGAGGCGGTATCCTCAGAGGTTCAGGAAGCAACCTCATCTGAGGCAGGAAAAGAACCCCAGCTTCGCAAATGGGTGGCTGCTAATCGTACCGTTACAAACTGCGTGTATGATGCAGATGTCAGCGGCTGCACAGACCAGTGGGCCCAGGCAGCCGGTACTGAAGATCTTTCCCAGGCGGAGGGGATTACATTAGAAGGAGCCTGGTATGTGGCGGAGGAGGCATATCCTCAGCTCTATTTCATGTGTTTCCATGAAAATCAGGAATACACAGCAGCCTCCGAGGAGAGCGCTGCATTACATAAGACGAATACCAGCTTGCTGTCCGCATGGGAGGGATTCGTGCGCTCTGCCACCGCATTTATAGCGGGCTGGTTCGAGGCTGATGAGGCGGAACAGCAGGCGCTGTCTGAGGAAGTGGGCGGCGGCGTTTTCACAGGAATTGCTACTAAACTGGCTGAAGGACATGGTCAGGAGTATGTAGCCGGCGGGAGTGCACCTGAGGAGAACAGGCAGGGCGGCGATGATGCGCAAATTCCAATGGCAACGCCCAGCCAGCCCAACTCAGGCACTGCAGATGACCAGATGAACCATCCGTCAGATAATCAGCCCATCCAATCCCCGGATTCTCCGGCGCAGGCCACTCCGGCAGATTCCGCGCTGATGAATATCATGGAATCCGGCAGTCAGAACGATCTGCTGCGCGGCGTGCCATCCACTGCAGTGAAATACTCCGGAAGCTATACAAGCACCCAAATGACGGGGACCGTCTATTTGAAGGATGGTGCCAGCTTTACCGGCGCTTCAGGGGAAAGCGGAATTGTAGTACAGGGAAGCCTGACCATGTACATAGAAGGGACGGTTACCGTCACCGGAGGCGCAGCCAGCAACGGCAGCGATAATGGTGGGACTGGAGGAACCGGCGCCGGCGCCGGGATCGAAGTACCTCCGGGAACCATATTAAAGATTAAACCAGCTAACCCGGATGCAGCTTGCAAGCTGATTGTAACAGGCGGACGCGGGGGGAACGGCGGTAATGGCGGAGGCGGAACCAACGCAGATGTCAGAGCTTATGGCGGTATCAATT
>URUZ01000076.1 GCA_900551225.1 uncultured Clostridium sp. | reverse complement strand
ATGTAAAATAGTGGTAGAATTATTTTGTAATATATATCGCAAATTAATGCTTTTAAAATTGACTCATCAATTATTAATTTACTTAGTACCCGACCGATATTAATTCTACCATAAAACCCCCTCTATAATCATAAAAAGTTAAAATTATTACGCTCAAAATATCATCGCTTTAAGTTGTGACCCATTGGACTTGTATAAACAAAGGAGAAATGCTAATGGAGTATAAAAAAGCACAAGATAAATCTTCTGAAAAAGTAACGTTTGAAGCAGATCAAACAGACATTGAGCAAGACCCTTTCATAGCCCACCGCAAAGATAATTCCAAAGAAATCCAATCCGTATCCATTCACAACAAAGAAACTGCCTGTCTGGCAGAGGAACGCTGCACAGTAGAATATATGGTGCCTATTGCATATCTGGCGGGTAAACTCCATGACGCGGGGAAATATAGCGAACGGTTCCAAGAATATATTACCCAGAACGATAATGAAAAAGAAAAATCAAAAATTCAGCGGGGAGACGTTAACCATGCTACCGCAGGTGGAATATTGATTGACGAATTGGCGCCCAAGAGTATCTTGTCGGAGATGATTCAGATCGCAATTTACTCCCACCACGGGATATACGATGCCATAGATCTAACGAACGGCCAGTCCCTGATTGAGAAACGTCAGAGTAAAGCCTACCAAAACAAAGAGAAGATCGAGTACGAACTGGTCAGACAACGATTTTACCACTTTATAAATAAAGAAGTATTAAACGTATCCTGCCATACGGCGCAGGAAGCGCTAAAAGAATTGATAAATGATATAAAGAAGTTTGCGGAACAGGATACCACCAGGATTTTTGGAAGCAGGGATTTCTATTTTGGAATGTTTGAACGGCTCCTGATGTCTCTTTTGATTGATGCAGACCGCAGCAACACAGCAGATTTTATGGGAGGGGTAACAAAAGAGAGGATTCAAATAAATGGATTTACAAGGCAGATTTGGCAGGAGTGCACCGCGTATTTTGAGGACTACATATCAAAAAAAGAGATATCCTCCAATATTGACATTTATCGCAGGGAAATATCCGAATCCTGCCTTGCGGCCGCGTCGTCCGAGCAGCGCCTCTACCGCCTGACACTGCCGACCGGCTCAGGGAAGACATTAAGCGGCTTACGCTTTGCTTTACACCATGCAAAAAAATTCGAGAAGCAGAGAATTGTATATGTAGCGCCTTTCAACAGCATTTTGGAGCAGAATGCAGATGAGATTCGAAATGCGATAGGAAGGCCGGAATATGTTCTTGAACATCACTGTAATGTTATTCAGGAGACACAGGAAGATCAGGAACGATATGACCGATTAACTGAAAATTGGTCAAGCCCAATAGTCGCCACCACGGCAGTGCAATTTTTAAACACGCTCTTTTCCTCAAAAACCGGCAGCATTCGCCGCATGCACAGTTTATGTGACAGCATTATTCTATTTGATGAGATTCAGGCTCTGCCGGTTAAAATTATCAGCCTGTTCAATCTGGCGGTGAACTATCTCACGACCTTTTGTAACACGACGGTGGTCCTGTGTTCAGCAACGCAGCCTGTTTTTGACAAACTTCCTCAAAACCGCCTTCTGCCGCCAAAAGAATTGGTGGAAGATTATATGCGGTATGATGGTGCATTTAGGCGCGTGGCGATGGTGGATCAGACGGAGTTTCAGCCTGGAGGTCTGTCGGTCGAAGCGCTGGGAGCATTTGTTTTAGAACATTTTCCAGATGAACAGCAGATGCTGGTGATTGTGAATACAAAGTCCTGCGCACGAAAACTTTACAATTACCTGAAGATGAACAAAAGCCCTGAGTGTGCATTATTCCATTTGAGCACCAATATGTGTGCACTGCATCGCCGGGAGACTCTTAAAGAAATAGATTCGCTGTTGCTGGATAAACACAATCCCAAACCAGTTATTTGTATCAGCACACAGCTGATTGAGGCGGGGGTTGATCTATCGTTCCGCTGCGTAATCCGTTCACTTGCAGGGCTGGATAATATTATCCAGGCAGCAGGGCGCTGTAACCGTCATAGAGATCAGAAGAGCGGAAATGTTTACATAGTCAAGATGTCAAGGGAAGCGGAGAATGTATCACGACTTAGAGACATCAGAATTGCGCAGGAGGCAATGGAGGAAATTCTGAGGCGTTATCGGGAAAATCCGGAGTCAATTGGAGGAGATTTATTATCAGATAAAGCCAAAGAGCAATACTATCTGCGTTATTTGCAGGAGCAGGAGGGAGAGGTGGATTTTCATGTGAATATACATGGAGCGCCGGCAACACTTGTGGATTTACTTTCCGGCAATGATCTGGCACGAAAGCAATATCGCCGCAATGCTGGGAAAGGGCCTAAATTGTTCATGAAGCAGGCATTTAAAACTGCTGGTGACATGTTCGAGGTGATATCTGAAGACGGTAAGGTAAATGTGGTAGTCGAATATGACACAGCCACCGCCGTGCTGATTGCAGAACTTCAGACCCCATATATTCCTTACAGCAGGCAAAAAGAAATACTGCAGAAACTTCAGCTGGTTACGGTAGGGATTTCCGAACAGACGAAGAATACATTGGGGAGAGCCGTCACCCCAATCTGCGGAGGTCTTGTCAATAAACTGACACGGGACTATTACAGCAAAGAGACTGGTGTCAGCACAGAACCCGTAGGTATGGAGTTTTTAAACATGTAAATAGAGGAGGTGAAGGATATTGAAACATCGCAATACGGTTGAATTTCAGGTAACCGGAGATTACGCACTGTTTTCTGACCCGGTAACCAGAGTTGGGGGCGAAAAATGCACCTATCATATTCCCACATATGAAGCATTAAAGGGGATATTACAGAGCGTCTATTGGAAGCCAACGCTGGTGTGGATTATTGATGAGGTGCGTGTGATGAACCCTATTCGGACAGAAACAAAGGGAATCCGCCCCATTGCTTATAATGGAGGAAATGATCTGTCTTACTACACATACCTGAAAAATGTCCGGTATCAAGTGAGGGCACATTTTGAGTGGAATGAAAACAGGATGGAATTGGAGCAGGACAGAAACGAGCACAAACACCATAATATCGCCAGAAGAATGATTGACCGAGGCGGAAGAAGGGATATATTCCTGGGAACCAGAGAATGCCAGGGGTACGTTGAGCCATGTGTGTTTGGTGAGGAGGAAGGCTATTACGACAATCTGGATGGCGAAATTGCATATGGATTTATGTATCATGGAATTACCTATGCGGACGAGGCGGTTCTTCCCGAGGACAAAGGAAAAATGACGGTTCGCTTTTGGCGCCCAGTGATGCAAAGGAAAGGTATCATTGATTTTCTTCGGCCGGAAGAATGCACAGAGAAACGGCAAATAAAGGAGATGGCGGTAAAATCTTTTGGGGAGGGGAATTTTACCGGAGCAGAAGAATTTTCAGACGAGGAGGCGGGGAGTGAATTATCTGAATGAATTATATGATTTATATGATAAGAACCTGGAACGAGTCGGCAAAATAGAACGTATTGAAAAACGTTCAAGTAAAGGAGTCACAGAAATCCCTCTGGTTTTGCTCCCCATATCTCATACGACAGTAGCAGCGCAGATCACTGTGACAATTGATGTGGACGGGAATTTTATTAAGGCAGATCCTGTGGAAGCGGAAAAGCTGACGATTATTCCGGTAACGGAGGAATCGGCCAGCCGCACAGCTGGTAAAGCGCCCCATCCTCTTTGCGATAATCTGAAATACCTGGCTGGGGATTACATGGATTATTATGACAGTAAAAATGGCAAAGAGAAGGATTTTTCAGAAAATTATCAGCTTTATATTGAGGCGCTGGAGCGTTGGAGTGAGTCCGTTTACAGCCACGAAAAAGTGAGAGCGGTCTATCAGTACCTGAAAAAGGGATGCCTTCTTAAAGATCTGGTGTCCGCCAGGCTCATCCGCTTGAATGAACATGGAAAGATGGATGACAAGGAGAAGATACAGTCTATTGCGCAGACGGAGGCGTTTGTAAGATTCAGGATACAGTCCTTGAAGGAATTGGATGAGCAGGTATTGGCAGACGAGATGGGAAGCAGCCGTGCCGAATGTTGGAAAGACCGAACGCTTCAGAATGTCTTTATTGCATATTACCGGTCTATTTCTACGAAAAAAGGGTTGTCATATCTGTCTGGAAATGTGGAGGCATTGTCATTTCTTCAACCGAAAAAGATAAGGAACGAGGGAGACGGGGCTAAGCTGATTTCCTCTAATGACAAAGACTATTTTACATTTCGGGGAAGGTTCAAAGATAAATCAGAGGCATTTTCCATTGGCTATGAAGACTCACAGAAGGCGCACAATGCGTTAAAGTGGATCATTCGCAGACAGGGGTACAGCTGGGACAGCCTTTGTGTTGTAGTTTGGGAGTCAGATTTGAACCCTGTGCCGGATTTAAAACTGGATACTGATGAAATATGTAATGAATACGAGGGATGGGGAGATGAGGAGACTGATTCTGAGTATTTGGGAACAGATGAAATGGGGGCTTCGAGATTTGCTGCGGCTATGCGGGGATATGGGGCATGCTTGAATCAGGCTTCCAGGACAGTGCTGCTGGCGTTTGACTCCGCCACACCCGGACGTCTTGCCATGACCGAGTTTAAGCAGTTTGAATCAAGCAGTTATGTGGAAAATATCCGAAATTGGCATAAAAGCTGTGAATGGCAGCATGTCAAATTAAAAGATGGGCGGCCAATGGTATTTCAGGGGATGATCGGAATTGATGAGATTGCAGAGGCACTATATGGCACAGAGCAGAACGGAAGGCTGACGATCAGCGGAAAAAAACTGTATGGCGAGGTGTTTAAACGGCTGCTGCCATGTATCTCTGAAGGTCGTTCTGTTCCAGTGGATATGATTGAACTGGCGGTACGCAGGGCATCATCGCCGGTGTCTTACAAGGAACGGTATAATTGGGAGAGAATTTTGGCGCTGGCTTGCTCACTGTTCAAAAGACAGCGGCATGAGCACAATTCAAAGGAGGTATGGGGCGTGGCATTGGACGTTCAGTGTGATAAAAGAGACTATTTATTTGGAAGGCTTCTGGCAGTGGCGGATCGGGTGGAATACCGCACATACGATAAGGATGACAGGCGTGAAACAAATGCACAGCGTTATATGGCAGCATTTGCTCAAAAGCCTATGCGCACCTGGACAGTATTGGAGGAGAAATTGCAGCCTTACTGGATGCGGCTGAAGACAGGGGAGCGTATTGTCTATAAGAATTTGATTGATGAAATATTTAATCACTTTACAGTTGAGGCATATGAAAAGGATGAAAGACTGGGAGGGCTGTATTTGCTGGGATTTCACAGCCAGGCAATTGCGTTGAGACAAAAAACGGAAAACGAGCAGAAAGAGGAGGAATAAAGATATGACAAATTTAAAAGGGAAAATTGATTTTGCTGTGATCGTTTCTGTAACAAATGCCAATCCCAATGGAGACCCATTAAATGGAAATCGGCCGCGGGAAAATTTTGATGGGTATGGTGAAATATCGGATGTATGCATCAAGCGGAAAATCCGTAATCGTTTTCAGGATATGGGCGCCAGGGTATTCGTACAGTCAGATGACCGTGCGGACGATGGATTTACCAGCCTTAAGGACCGCGCAGAAGGCTGCGGGGAATTAAAAGCGGAACTGGAGAAAAAGAAAAAGGCGGACAGGGAACGGTTTGGTGAGATTGCATGCAGACAGTGGATTGATGTACGGGCATTTGGCCAGGTGTTTGCATTTAAGGGTGAGGAAGTATCTGTGGGAATACGCGGGCCGGTATCGATTCAGCAGGCGGTCAGCGTTTCGCCGGTGGATATTGTCAGTATGCAGATAACAAAGAGTGTAAACAGCGAAGGAGGAAAGGACAGCAAGGCATCGGATACAATGGGAGCCAAGCACCGGATTGGTTTTGGGCTTTATGTGATTAAAGGAAGTGTGAATGTCCAGTTGGCAGAGAAGACAGGGTTTTCCCAGGAAGATGCCGAACTCCTGAAGGAAGCGCTTAAAACGCTGTTTGAAAATGATGCATCTTCTGCAAGGCCTGAGGGCAGTATGGAAGTATGCCGCCTGTACTGGTGGCAGCATGAGGAGAAGACACCTGCGGTATCTACAGCTAAGATACATAGAAGTTTACAGATAAAGGAATTAAAAGACAAGCCGGAAGCATTTTCAGATTATCAGATTGAGTTGTCATCTCTTACATGCAAGAATCCGGAGGTGTATGATTTTGTATGAGGAGGATGAGTTCCTTCAACTGTCAGGTATTCAGCATTTTGCATTTTGCCGGAGGCAGTGGGCATTGGCTTATATAGAAATGCAGTGGCAGGAAAATGTGAGAACAGTGGAAGGGAAACTGCTGCATTTGAAAGCCCATGACGCATCATCCACTGAAAAAAGAGGGGATTTGATTATCAGCAGGGCAATGCCAATCCGGTCCAGGGAATTGGGGGTCAGCGGTGAATGTGATACCGTGGAATTTCACCGCTGCCAGGATGGCATTGCTCTGACTGGAAGAGAAGGGGTTTATCAGGTGATCCCAATAGAATATAAACGAGGTTCACCTAAGGTCACGGACGTGGATACACTGCAGCTTACAGCACAAGCGCTATGCCTGGAAGAGATGTTATGCTGTCATATTCCATATGGCTTTCTGTATTATGGCGAAACAAGGCACAGAAAACAGATTGACATAAGTGAAGAACTGCGCCGGAAAACGATAAATATGTTTCAGGAGATGCATGGGTATTATGACCGACGATACACGCCAAGGGTTAAATGGTCAAAAAGTTGTAATGCCTGTTCATTGAGAGATATTTGTGTGCCTGTACTGGGAAAGAAAAAGTTGGCGAAGGCCTATATTGAAAAGGCATTGGCAGAGGAGGAAGACTTATGAAACGGCTTCTCAATACACTTTATATTACGGCCCCGGATCGTTATTTGTCGCTTGACGGTGAAAATGTTGTGGTCAGGAACCAGGATGAAGAGATCGGGCGCATACCGCTGCATAACCTTGAAGCAATCGTCACATTTGGATACCCCGGCGCCAGCCCAGCCCTTATGGGAGCCTGCGCAAAAAAAGGAATTGATCTCTGCTTTTTGTCAGGCAACGGCAAATTCCTGGCAAGAGTGTCCGGTGAGATCAGAGGCAATGTTACTTTGAGAAAGGAACAGTACAGGGTCAGCGAAAATCAAGATAAATCCTTATCAATTGCACAAAATTTTATAACAGGCAAGGTATACAATGCGCGGTGGGTTTTAGAACGTGCTGCACGGGATTATCCATTGCGTTTAGACGGAGAGAAGCTAAAGGCTAAATCTGCATTTTTGGCTGTCAATCTTACAAAGATACGAGAGAGCAGTTCTGCGGAGGAATTACTGGGGTTGGAAGGAGAATCAGCATCGGTCTATTTTTCTGTGTTTGACGATTTGATTCTTCAACAGAAAGATGAATTTCGTTTTCATGGAAGAAATAGAAGGCCTCCACTAGATTTGACCAATGCGATGCTTTCGTTTGCATATACGTTGCTGTCGGGAATGTGCGGCGCGGCGTTGGAAGCGGTTGGCTTAGATCCATATGTGGGATTCTTCCACAGGGATAGGCCGGGAAGAATGTCGTTGGCTCAGGATTTAATGGAAGAGATGCGCTCAGTCATGGCTGACCGGTTTGTGCTTACCCTGATTAATAAACGGATGATAGGCCCAGAGGGCTTTATAAAAAAAGAAGACGGCGCTGTGATCATGGATGATGATACCAGGAAACAGTTTTTGGCTTCGTGGCAGACAAAGAAGGCGGAAATAATCCGGCACCCTTTTCTGGATGAGAAAATCGAGTGGGGAATGGTTCCATATGTACAGGCCCTGTTACTGGCAAGGTATCTGCGGGGAGATTTAGATGAATATCCGCCGTTTTTATGGAAGTAGGTGAGAGAGGTGCTGGTACTGATTACATATGACGTGAATACAGAGACGTCTGCTGGGAAAGCAAGGCTGCGTAAGGTGGCAAAGCAATGTGTAAACTACGGTCAGCGTGTTCAAAATTCAGTATTTGAGTGTAACATGGATGCTACGAAATGCAGGCAAGTTAAAGCAATATTAGAAGGCATTATAGACAAGGACAGAGATAGCCTGAGGTTTTATTATTTAGGCGAGAACTATAAAAATAAGGTTGAACATGTAGGAGCGAAGCCTGGATTTGATGTTACAGAACCTCTTATCTTTTAGCATGTATATAAATGCTGCTTCCAGGAGCGGTATGTTTGATTTTGGAGATTTTGGGATTGTATTGGGGGGAGGTTGTTTAGGGGTTTGAATAGTGCGAATGCGATGTGAACATAAAAAGCCCGTACCTTTCGCACCTGAAAAGTGTGGTGAAAGTGAACAAAAAGATGAGGAAGAGAGGAGGTATAGAAGGGAGGAGTGTAGAGGTTTGTATTTATAGACAAAAAGTATTGTTACAATAGTGATGTAATAGGTAGAATTTGCTGTCAGGGCCTGCGAAGGTCCTGGGGATTTAAATAAGCCGGTCAATATCCCACAGCTGTGGGTAATACTGTCAGGGCCTGCGAAGGTCCTGGGGATTTAAATGGCCTTTAGCTGATACTGTACCAACTTATCCACCGTCAGGGCCTGCGAAGGTCCTGGGGATTTAAATATGTTTGACGCGGTCATCGAGGAAAGCAAGGCACGTCAGGGCCTGCGAAGGTCCTGGGGATTTAAATGTGATCTGCCCGGGCGGTACGTTGTAGCGAGCGCCTGTCAGGGCCTGCGAAGGTCCTGGGGATTTAAATGCCTGGTCCGGTATGCTCCCACCTGGTTTCCTGTGTCAGGGCCTGCGAAGGTCCTGGGGATTTAAATAATGGTGACGGTTACGCAGTCACCAACTGGCAGCGTCAGGGCCTGCGAAGGTCCTGGGGATTTAAATATACTTGGAAACTCTGTTACCTGCGTTTCTTCAGTCAGGGCCTGCGAAGGTCCTGGGGATTTAAATAGGAAATACAAAATTGTAATGGTGGAGGATCAGGAGTCAGGGCCTGCGAAGGTCCTGGGGATTTAAATGGTAAGGTGGACGCCAAGCTGCTGCTGGGCGGTGGTCAGGGCCAGCGAAGGTCCTGGGGATTTAAATGTCGAAGCTCATCGGAGGGACAACCTTCTATCTGTCAGGGCCTGCGAAGGTCCTGGGGATTTAAATAGCGTAGCCGCCTATTCAGGACGCCGGGTGCTGGCGTCAGGGCCTGCGAAGATCCTGGGGATTTAAATATAAAAGCAGTAACCCCCTGTTCACGGATTAGCTGCGTCAGGGCCTGCGAAGGTCCTGGGGATTTAAATAATGTAGACGGTCAGGTCCAGCCTATCTGGCTGCGTCAGGGCCTGCGAAGGTCCTGGGGATTTAAATTTGAGATTCATACCAAGCGTCTTTCGCATTTTGTGTCAGGGCCTGCGAAGGCCTTGTAAGAATTAAAATAATCTATTATTACTAGAAAAACAAACCATCATATGCTACTATAAGAATGCAAAGATAAAAACACAGCCCCGGCCGGTAGTCCGGGCGCAGCGGCAAATATTAATGAAAACGCTGTCAGTAACCTTCCTCCTAAGGTTGTCCGTTCTTTGTCTATGAATCTATTTTTAGGAGGATGCAACATGGACAAAGAAGCGGTATTTCTGCAGGTGTTTTTCCAGGACCCGTTTTGGGTGGGAATCCTGGAGCGGGTCTCCGGCGGGAAGCTGGAGGTGTGTAAGATCACATTCGGAGCTGAACCTAAGGATTATGATGTGTGGATGCTCGTTCTTGGAAAATACTATGAATTGCGGTTCAGTCCAGCTGTGGAAGCAACTGTGAAGGAACGGCCATCGAATCCCAAACGCATGCAGCGGGAAGCCAGAAAGCAGATTGACAATGCGGGGATGGGGACCAAGTCCCAGCAGGCCCTTCAATTGCAGCATGAACAGGCGAAGCTTCAGAGGAAGATACGAAGCCGCCAACAAAAAGAGGAGGAGGCCCAGCGCCTGTTTGAGCTGAAACAGCAGAAGCGGAAAGAAAAGCACAGAGGCAGATAGCATTTTGCGCTGTGGATGCTGCCTATTTCCGCAGAACAGACTATGCCCGCCCGGCAGGGAATCGTTCTCAGCCGGACGGGCATTTTCAGATAAAAGGGAGGTGGATATTTTGGATGCAGGGAAATTGTTTATCCTGTTTTTTATTCTTTCAGTAGGTTACAGCGCGTTTACAGGATTCCAGAAGGACTGCGACAAGGAGCAGGGCATCCGGCAGAGGTGTACACAGCGAATCGCCGGTATAATCGACCATATGGACAGCGGAACATTTTATAATGGGATGCATTGGACCCAAATAGGAGGCAAGAAAAGTTATGTGCACAGTTACACCGGCCACCGTTATATGATATACAGCTATCAGGTTGATGGGAAGGAGTTTAAGGGAATGGACAGCCGTATGGCGCTATCGGTCTTAAGATCGGGACCGCCTGGGACCGAGGCAGTTTTGTATGTGAACCCCAAAAATCCTGAGGAATTTTATACGCCGGGGGAGGATCGGAATGTGATGCTCACAAGAGGGATATATCCGGCGTTTTTCCTGATTTTCACATCAATCGTCCTGGTGTTCTTTTTTTAGAGGAGAGAATGCGCCTGGGAATTCCCGGTTTTGCTTGAAACGCATTTCCGGAACGTCTATAATATTTTTATCTTATACAAAAGCGGGAGAGCAGAATGCCAACATACATCGCAGATTTACATATTCATTCCAGATATTCCAGGGCCACCAGCAGGGACTGTACGCCGGAATATCTGGATCTTTGGGCAAGGAAAAAAGGAATCCATCTTCTGGGTACAGGTGATTTCACCCACCCCGCCTGGCGGGAGGAGCTGGAGGCCAAGCTGGTTCCGGCGGAGGACGGGCTGTACCAGCTGAAGGAGGAGCTGCGGATTCAGGACCCGGCGGCAGTGACAGGGCTGCGGCCGCGGTTTGTGCTGTCCGGGGAGATCAGCTCCATTTATAAGAAAAACGGCAGAGTTCGGAAAGTTCACAATGTGATCCTGCTGCCTGGCCTGGAAGCGGCACAGCAGCTGGCTCATAAGCTGGAGACCATAGGGAACATCCATTCCGACGGGCGGCCGATTCTGGGGCTGGACAGCCGGGATCTGCTGGAGATCACGCTGGAAATATGCCCCAAAGCCATATTTATCCCAGCCCATATCTGGACGCCTCATTTTTCCATGTTCGGCGCCTTCTCGGGCTTTGATACCGTGGAGGAGTGTTTCGAGGATCTGACGCCCCACATCCGCGCGGTGGAAACAGGTTTATCCTCAGATCCGCCTATGAACTGGCGGCTGTCTGCCCTGGATAATTACAATCTTGTGTCCAATTCAGACGCCCACTCCCCGGCGAAACTGGGCCGGGAAGCAAACCTGCTGGATATTGAGATGAGTTACGACGGCCTGTACCAGGCTATCCAGAACGGGCAGGGGCTAAACGGTACCATCGAATTCTTCCCTGAGGAGGGCAAATACCATTTTGACGGCCACCGGAAATGCAATCTCTGTCTGAGCCCCATCCAGGCTGAGGCCTATGACGGCAAATGCCCGGTGTGCGGCCGAAAATTGACCATTGGCGTATCCCACCGTGTGGAACAGCTGGCAGACCGGCCGGAGGGCTTTGTGCTGCCGGGGGCCAGGCGGTTTGAAAGCCTGGTTCCTCTGCCGGAGGTCATCGCTGCATCCACGGGTAAATCCTCAGCCAGCAAGCTGGTCCAGTCTCTGTATCAGGATCTGCTGGGCAGCCTTGGCCCGGAATTTACGATTCTTCGGGAAATGCCGGTGGAGGACATCCGCAGGGCCGGAGGCTATCTGGTATCAGAGGGAATCCGCCGTCTGCGGGATGGATTGGTGATCAGACATCCTGGCTTTGACGGGGAGTATGGGACCATCCGGTTGTTTACTCCTTCTGAGATAGACAATCTGGACGGCCAGATGAGCCTATTCCAGGAGATGGAGGCGTCCGGGCCGGAGACGGCAGTTAAGGAGGAGATTTCCGCTCCGGGCGAGATGGCCGCTGCAGCTGCGGCCGAGGCATGCGCAGCTGCAGTTTCAGGGGAGCCGGACCAAATGGCAGAAGCATTAGGTAAAGGCGGCCCAATAAACGGTTACCGGTTGAATGAGGTGGCTAATGCGGCAGTCCGCCAGTTGAATGATGCCCAGACTGCGGCAGCCTGCCAGTTGAATGATGCCCAGACTGCCACAGTCCGCCAGTTGAATGATGCCCAGACTGCAGCAATCCGCCAGTTGAACGATGCCCAGACTGCGTCAGTCCGCCAGTTGAACGATGCCCAGACTGCGTCAGTCCGCCAGTTGAACGATGCCCAGACTGCGGCAGTCCGCCAGTTAAACGAGGCCCAGGCCGCCGCAGTCCAAACAGTCAGCCGCACCGCAGCAGTCATCGCTGGTCCCGGCACAGGCAAGACAGGGACGCTGGCCGCCCGCCTGGCTCATCTTCTTCAGGTCCGCAAGGTAAAGCCATCGGAGATTACGGCCGTTACCTTTACCAACAAGGCTGCCGAGGAGATGAGAAAACGTCTGACGGAGGAGATGGGCGGGAAGCAGTCGGTCCGCAGGATTCAGATCGGTACCTTCCACTCGATCTGTTACAGCCTTCTTAAAAATCAGGGAAGGGAATTTACTCTGGCAGATGAGTCCCAAATGCTGGAAATTGCTAAGGAGGTCATCCGGGATCAGGGATTGAAGCTGCGGCCAGGAAACCTGCTCCGATACATATCCCAGAGGAAGAACGGAGGCGCAGAGCAGGAGCACCCCGCGGACCAGGAATTCCCTGCGGACCAGGAGGTCCCCGCGGACCAGGAATTCCCCGCGGACCAGGAGGGCCCCGCGGACCAGGAGCACCCCGCGGACCAGACGCTCCCCTCACCCTCTCAATGGGAAGCCGCCTTCGCTGCGTACCAGGCAGGCCTGAAGCACCTTCAGGCCCTGGATTTTGATGACCTTCTCACCGAAGCACTGGCATTATCCAGCGCGGCCGGAGCGGATCTGCGTCCTTTCCAGTATCTTCTGGTGGACGAGTTTCAGGATATCAATCCCGTCCAGTACCAGCTGCTTATGGCCTGGAACAGGGGCGGGAGGGAACTGTTTGTCATTGGAGATCCGGACCAGGCGATCTATGGATTCCGCGGCTCGGATGCCAGGTGCTTTGACCGTCTGCTGGAGGAGGCGCCTGATACAGAGGTTATTCACCTGACTCAGAACTACCGATCCACCCCACAGATTCTGTCAGGGGCTTTGGCCGTCATTTCCAGGAATCCGGGGGAGGAGCGTAAGCTGCTGCCCACACGGGACAGCGGATATCCGATCCGGGCGGTTTCAGCTGTCAGCGACATGGCGGAGGCTATATTTGTGGCAAAGGAAATCAACCGCCTGATCGGCGGCATCGATATGCTGGACACCCAGGAGGGATTTGCCTGCCCGGAGGACCGCAGGCCCAGAAGCTTTGCAGAGATTGCGGTGCTCTACCGCACCCACCGCCAGGCAGACCTGTTGGAGAAATGCCTGAAAAAGGAGGGCATACCCTATGTTGTAGCCGGGCGGGATGATTTCTTTGATGCGGATACCGTGCGCGGCACAGTCAGCTTCTTCCGCTGCCTGGCAGACCCGGAGGACCGCCTGTCCCAAAGGCTGTGCTTAAAGCTGCTGTGGGAATTGGGGGAGGATTGTATCGGGGACAGCGTGTTCCAGGCAATGGTTGAAAAATACGGTCCTATGTTTAAAAAATCCCGTCCCCAAAAGCTGATGGCCGCATGGATGAAGGACATGGAGCTGGATGCAGACCCCGCTATGCAGAAGCTGGCCTCCGTGGCCCTGTGTTATAAAAACATGCCGGAAATGATGACTGATCTGGCATTTGGCCGGGAGAGCGACTTAAAACGCTGCGGCGGTAAGACCTATACCTCGGATGCGGTGACACTCATGACTCTTCATGGTGCAAAAGGCCTGGAGTTTCCGGCTGTTGTGCTGTACGGGGCGGCCAAGGGCCTGATCCCTCTGGATACTGGAAATGGACCGGCGGATATGGAGGAAGAGCGCCGTCTGTTCTTTGTGGGTATGACCCGGGCAAGAGAGGAATTGATACTTACCGTTTCCCGGGAACCATCCCCTTTTTTGGCAGATATACCGGAATCGGATATGATCCGTGAACATGCCGGACGACCCCAAGGCAGTGATTCCGGCCGCCAGTTGAGCCTGTTTGAGTTTATGAAGTAATCCTATAAAGGAGAAATCATCAGATGGAAAGACGCGTAAATATAGAACGGTGCAATATTCCGATGAAACAGGTTTTTTCCGATGAAAGAGTATGGCGGGCGGTGTTACAGGAAGCGCCCCAATCCATCCCCATCCCCCTGGCCGAGGCCATCCGGTCGGCCTGCCTGCCCTCCTCCGCCCGCACCCTGCGCCAGTACATCTGCCTGGCCGGGGAGGAGCGCCTTGGAGATCTTTATCTGGCGCAGCTGGAATACATATTTGCCCGGGCAGATGAAACGTCCCCCATCTCCATGGAAGACCAGTATCCCTGGCTGAAGAAGGAAAACTGGTCTTTGGAAATGAGGGACATCAGCTATTATAAAGTCACGGCGGACCTTGCCCAGGAAAAGCAGATTAATATCAAACGGGTCCGCTGGCAGGAACAGCAGCAGATCCTGTGGGTCGAGCCCGAGGAGAACCCGGCACTCCCGGCATCCTCCGAACCGGGTAGCCCCCAAACGCCGTCCGCCCTGCCTGTCCACATGGAAAACCGGGCGGCCCTGCTTCTATTTATAAAGCGTCTGTTGCTGGAAGGCCGGGCTGATCTGACTGGCTCAGCAGCCCTTTAACCTCCAGAGCCAGCCGCTGCAGGTCACCATCATCCGGATGCATCAGAGCCATATCAAAATTGGAAATCATCCCCAAAACCTTATCATCTCCCGGATTTTGTTCCAGCATAGCTTCATACCGGCTGCGCACGGCCTGCTGCATTTTACCCTGGCACATATATGTTCCGGCCACTGTGTTGGAGCTGTCCAGAAGCTGGCTCACCTGTGTCAGAATCCGGGAGAAATACTCCGGCGCTCCGCCAAATCCGGCAGTTCCGAATAAAAATACCTGTTTATCTCGAAGTCCGATCAGAAATTCACGCAGCTCCTCGGAACAGGAGCCTTTGTCGGTCCAGAACCCGGCAAATACCAGATCCGCCATACCGCCCTCCGGGCAGGGTGCGCCGATGTAAGCGCAGCCCTCTGCCGGCAGGGCATTTTTAATGGTTTCGGCCAACAGTCCGGTATTGCCGGTTCTGGTGCTGTACACGATTGAGTATGTCATATTAATCCTCCTTATCATAAATGCAGTGAACGCCTTCATGCCGCTTCATTCCGCCCAGGCAGTCCCGGTTGCAGCGGACGCACCGGCGGATGGTGTCAGCCCGGCCCTCCATCACCTTGCGGGGCCAGTCCGGGTCCGCGATCAGCTGGCGGCTCATGGCGATGCAGTCCACCCGGCCATTTTCCAGCTGCTCTTCGGCAAAGCTGGGGGAAGTGATTCCGCCCACTCCGCATACCGGCAGAGATGTCAGACGCCGTACCTCATCCGCGTATCGCAGAAAGCAGCCCTCCTCCCCAAAATAGGGATGGGCGGCCGGCGGAATGGTGTCCTCCAGCTCCGAGTGGTTGGCCAGTGCCACATGGAAGCTGGTGACTCCGGCCTGTTCCAGCAGCGGCACGAAAACAGGAAGCTCCTCCGTCAGCACCCCTGCATTTCCATAGTGGGGATTCTCCTGGCGCACCGTCAGCTTGTAGTCAATGGGGATATCCGGCAGGCTGCTGCGGATGGCAGATACGGCCTCCACTGCGAAGCGGGCGCGGTTTTCGGCATTTCCACCATAGTAGTCTGTCCGGCTGTTAAAAACAGTGGAGGAGAAACTGCCGCACATCCTGTCCCCATGCACCTGCACCATGTCAAAGCCGGCCTCCCTGGCCAGCACGGCAGCCCGGCCGAAGGAAGCAGTGATGGCCCCCGCCTTTTTTGCGGTCAGGCCGGTAATGTAAGGGCCAATCTGTTGGTTCAGCAGTGTCCGCAGCTCTTCCATGGTGATCCGCTTGGCGAGAACGCCGGGGATGTACCGGATCATTCCCGGCAGATAGCTGTCCGACTGATGGAGCTGGGCGCAGATCAGGCAGCTGTTTTCATGGGCGGTCTTACACAGACGCCGGTAGGCCTGAAAGCCTTTTTTACTGTACAGCGACCCAAAGGGGGACCGGCCCACAGCCACATCTCCGATGATGATCATCCCGCAGCCGCCTGCTGCGATGCGGCGGATCTTCTCCTCGGCCTTCCCCGGAGGCAGTCCCATGGAGGTGGGAGCGAAGATCCCCCGGTTTTTCAATGTCACCCCGCCCAGAGAGACGGGGCTGCTGATTTTCTCAAACATTCCCGGCCTCCTTCATGTCCCGGGCAGCCTGTTCCAGCAGGGAGAGCAGCAGCTGTTTGTCCCCGGGCTTCATTTCCCTTAAAATTTCCTGATCCCATTGATGAAACAGGTCGTGGCTGATCTGGAATGCGTCCGCACCCTTCTCGGTCAGCTTCAGCATATGGGC
>URUZ01000075.1 GCA_900551225.1 uncultured Clostridium sp. | reverse complement strand
TTTTTTTCAAGCAGAAGACGGCATACGAGATCCTCTCTGGTCTCGTGGGCTCGGAGATGTGTATAAGAGACAGCCACTTCGCTGGCGATATCTGCATTGCTTTCTGCCTTGACAGATTCATAAATTACCTTTTCTTGAATTTTTCTTATATCAAACATTTCTTCTTCTGTTCCTTTCTATCAGAGTGTTTCTTAACACCTCTCATTATAGATAGAAAGTAATCTCGTTGACTTCTGAATTCTTGCTGTTATTAAATTGGAATACATAAATCCATTACAACTTTATGATTGTCCCGGTCAAAGCTGTGGTAAATATTCAATCCATACCGCTGCGCCATACGGTAACCGCTTTGGGGCAGCCAGACGTTGAAAATCCCCTGTAATGTCTCAAAAATGTCTTTGATTTCTCCATCGAAATGATACACAATCCATCTGCCGCCTTTGATCCACATGACATTTTCCATGTCACAATCCTGATCCGCTGTCATACAAATGTCGCAGATACATTGTGATGAGTCTGTAATGGCCGGGTCGTTAAAAAAACGCTCTATCAGAACAGGCTGACCATATAAAAATGTTTTGTATTTATCTAGGAACTGATACCAGTGTTTTTCAAGGTCTGCATAGTTTCCAATGAAACGTTCATATATCACATGGAAGTCTTTTAACTCCTGGATTTCTATCCGGGCGGCATATTCTTCCGCTGTTTTGAAGTGAACAATCCGCTCCGGGGCAAAGGGAACAGGCATACTGTGAGTTGGTATTGACTGCTTAAACATAGTGGGGGAGGTATGATGGTGCTTTCTAAATACAGAGCTGTAGTTGGAAGAACTATATCCGTAATCTAAGCCAATGTCCGTGATTGCTTTCGAAGGGTTTAATTTCATATCTACTGCACTTTGATCTACCTTACAGCGTTTAATAAATGCATAAATGGTTTCACCGGTTTCTTCTTTAAATAAGCGGTCTGCATGGAATTTTGATATAAAAAATTGAGCAGATATGGTATCAAGGGATAGGTCCTCATCTAAATGCTGCATAATATAATCGATCATTTCATTGACCAGTTTTTTTCTATCCATATGTTCTGCCGCCGGTTTGTATTTTGGTTAACTTTGGGCATATCTTCATTGTAAATTTCTTATATTACGATGTCAATGTAATTTATATCCTGCACGGGAAGCATAGGACTCACTGTGTTTATACGTTGCCAATGGTTGTGGCATGGGGTATAATTTTTAGAAGAGCAGATAGAAGAGGTATGCAGATGAAGGTTACGATTTTATATCCCGGTGATTATTTTGACTGCCGGAAGGTGGATACGGATTACCGGTACGAGTACGAGGAAGCTGTCAGATTTCCTGAATTTCAGATCCTTTTTTATAATTATGATGAGTTCGTGGCAGGCCAGCCATTACGGATTGTTCCGCGGCAGCCTGAGGCGGGGATATGCGTTTACAGAGGGTGGATGCTTCATCCCCATAAGTACGGTGAGCTGTACAGCGGCCTTCTTAAGCTGGGGCTGCGGCTGGTTAACTCACCTCAGGAGTATGAGAACTGCCATGAGTTCCCCAACTCCTATGGACTCCTGGAGGGATATACTCCTGGTCTCAAGTATTTTGCCCGGGATCAGAAGATTCCCTGGTATGAGGTGCGGGCCGCATTTCCACGTTTTATGATGAAGGATTTCGTGAAGTCGGTGAAGGGGACGGATTTCCCGGTGTATTTTGACGGGGGATATGCGGACGCGGAGATGGACAGGTACGTGGAGCGGTTTGTTGAAATGCGGGGAACGCTGTTTGAGAAGGGAATTGTGCTGAAAGAGTATGTGGACCTGAAGCGGGCGGATGGAAATACAAATGAGTACCGGGTATTTTTCCTGTACCATCGGATTTTATCCATTTCCCCCAACTCAGGGCAGGCAGGCGGTGACCGGCTGCCAGAGGCGCTGGCGGAGGCGATTCCGGCTCTGGACAGCAATTTTTATACTGTGGATTTTGCGCAGCTGGCGGATGGCGGATGGACGGTTATCGAGACAGGGGATGGCCAGGTGTCCGGCCTGTCCCCGGACCAGTTTGTGTTTAAATATTATGAGGGGCTGCTGGCGGGGGTGAGGGAGGCGGCGCAGCCATGAATCTGTCCCAACAAAAAAGAACCCGTATGCTCAGTTTCCTGCGGCAGCTGAAAACCCGGCTTGAGGACAGCGAGTCCCTGGCCGCGGTCACTGAGATTGAGAATGAGCTGCTGGAGCGGAAATATGGTCTGGTCTGGGAGCAGCATGAGGAGGCGGCCGATCTCTGTGACCGGGATTTCGTGCCTGTATTTAAAGAGGAGAAGGCGCGGGAGATCCGGACAGGCGGGGACCAGCCCTTTCATTTCCTGCTGGAGGGCGACAACCTCCACAGCCTGAGGCTGCTGGAAAAGACCCACAGTAACCGGATCGAACTGATCTACATTGATCCGCCCTATAATACAGGCAGCGAAGATTTCATTTACGACGACTGCTATGTGGACGAGGAGGACGGCTACCGCCACAGCAAATGGCTGTCTTTTATGGCCCGGCGTCTGAAATGCGCCCGGCGTCTGCTGACCGAGGATGGGGTGATGTTCATCCAGATCAGCGATGTGGAGGCCGCCCAGCTGAAGCTGCTCTGTGATTCTGTGTTCGGCGAGGAGAATTTCCTGAATATCATCAGCGTCAACATGAAAAATACGGCGGGTGCTTCCGGCGGAGGCGAGGGCAAGCGCCTGAAAAAGAACTGTGAATACATTCTGGTATACGCCAGGCAGTATGACCGCCTTCCTGTATTTAACGGTCCCTTCGTGTACACGGAGCTGTCGGAGCTGATCGCGCAGTACATGACTAATGGGATTTCCTGGAAATATACATCTGTACTGGTGGACGAAGGAACCAGGGAATACGCAGGCTCCGCCACGGACGGGGATGGCAATGAGATCAAGGTGTACCGGAGAAACGGGTTGGTGATCAAGTCTGTGAAGCAGGCGGCTGAGGAGGAGGGAATCTCTGAGAAGGAGGCCTACAGGAGATACGGCCTTAAGATTTTCCGCACCACCAACGCCCAGTCCTCCATCCGAACCAGGATCATCCGTTTCAGGCAGGAGAATCCCATGGAAAATGATGTCATTTCCATTGAATATACCCCCAAAACAGGGAAAAACAAGGGCAGGCTGTATGAACAGTTCTATAAAGGGGACAGCTGTGCTCTGTTTGTGTGGCTGAAAGATACTTCTGAGGTGCGAGACGGTATATTGTACAAGAAGGATCTGCAGGGCACTTACTGGGATTTTACGGCGGGAACCAAGAATCTGACCAAAGAGGGAAATGTGGAATTCTGTAACGGTAAGAAGCCTATTTCCCTGTTAAAGCAGATCATCAGTATGTATCCCCGCAGGGATATCACTGTGCTGGATTTCTTCGCAGGCAGCGGCTCAACAGGACACGCTGTGCTGGCGCTGAATGATGAGGATGGGGGGAACAGGCGGTTTATCCTGTGCTCCGGCAATGAGATCAGCAATTCAGTCCGGGACAAATATCTGCTGGAGCGGCAGCTGGTGCCCGGGAAGAACGGAATCAGCGGATTTATGAAAACAGAGGAATACCGGGACCTGGCTGCCTCAGAGGATTACCAGAATCTGGGAATTGTGCGCAGCAAAACATATCCCAGGCTGCGCAATGTGATCAGTGGATATGTGACGGACAGAGGACGGCGGGTGGAGGGACTGCCTGCCAATCTGAAATATTATAAGGTATGTCTGATTCCCAGGCAGGACCACGGCCAGTGCCTGTGGGACCGCCTGATGGAATATGTGCCGGAGCTGGTTCAGCTGGAAAATGGGAGGTCCATGGCGGATGGTAAACAGGTGCTCCTCACCACCGACCAGGAGGCGGATGAGCTGGAAAAATGCCTTTTAAGGGCAGCGTGTATCTCGGAGGAGGAGACGGCGCAGGCGTTGGCACTACGGCAGGAGACGCCGGATCTGCAGAGGCAGGCGGCCCCGCAGGCGGTTTACATTGCAGCACATGTGTTTCTGACTGCGGCTCAGGAGAAGATGTTTTGGGGCATTGGGCGCAGGCTGGTTCCAGAGTATTATTTTGAACGTGAATTGCGGGAGGCAGGCGAACTATGGTGATATTGCCCCAAGGGCTGTTTAAATTTCAGGAAAAATGTGTCCGGTACCTGCTGGACCAGACCTTAAGGCAGGACGGCAGGCAGACGATTGTGGTGAAGGCCCCCACCGGTTCAGGTAAGACGGTGATCCTGATTGCCTATATGGATGCTTATCTGAGCGCAGGACACGGAAGCATGGTGGAAAGCAATGTACAAACATGCTCTTGTACAGCCTTTATCTGGCTGTGTCCCGGTAAAGGGGATCTGGAGGAGCAGAGCAGGAGGAGGATGCAGCAGATCTGTCCGAACCGCGGCGCAAGGAATCTGGCGGACGCTCTAAACGGCGGGTTCGAGGCGGGGACAGTCACCTTTATCAACTGGGAACTGGTGACAAAAAAGGATAATAATGCGATAAAGGATACAGAGCGTCAGAACCTCTATGAGCGGATCGCCCAGGCCAGGCGGGAGGGAATCTCCTTTGTGGCCGTCATTGATGAAGAACATTCCAACAAGACAGCCAAAGCTGATACCATCATACGGGCCTTGAATCCCCTCCGCCTGATCCGCATGTCGGCTACTACCACCGGGTACCGGGATCATGAATTTTATGAGGTGGAGGAGCAGGAAGTAATCAATGAGGGATTGATTACCAGGGCTGTCTGTGTAAATGAGGGCGTGTACGGGGGCACTGTGGGGGTGACGGCTGATTGCCCCGCAGAGCTGCAGGATGACAGCACCGCAGAGCTGCAGGCTGGCTGCCCCGCAGAGCTACAGGATGACAGCACCGCAGAGCTGTCAGATGACCGCCTGATTGAGCTGGCGGACGTGAAGCGCAGGCAGATTGCCGCCGCTTACCAGCAGCTGGGCGTCAATGTCCGCCCGCTGGTGCTGATACAGTTTCCTAACGGCAAGCCTGGACGTGTGGCGGAGGTGGAGTCCAGGCTGGCGGCGATGGGCTATACCTATGAGAACGGCCTGGCAGCCAAGTGGATGGCTTCTGATAAACGGGCACTGTCAGGGGATATTACGGACAATGCCGGTATGCCGGTATTTCTTCTGATGAAACAGGCTGTCAGCGTGGGCTGGGACTGTCCAAGAGCTAAGATCCTGGTGAAACTGCGGGAGGGCGGAAGCGAGATATTCCAGATTCAGACTGTGGGAAGGATACGGAGAATGCCGGAACGCAAGCACTATGATATGGAACTGCTGGACCAGAGCTATGTGTATACACTGGACCGAGAGTACAAGGCAGGGCTGCTCTCAGACGTTAAGAGGGCCTATGAAGCGGACCGGCAGTCTCACGTGGAAGGCGGGAGGACTGCTTCGCTGCCGGATGTGCGGCCCAACGTGTCTGCCAATGTGCGGCTCAACGTGTCTGCCGATGCGCAGCCGAATACACCGGCACACATGCCGGTAATGCCAGGTAAGCCATGTATCTCCGACAGGGCGCTGTTTACCGCAGTATGGCGGTACTACGTGGAAAACTGTGGTCTTACGGAGGATATGAACCGGAACCGGGAAATACTGTTGAATGAGGGATACGTTCTATCTGCGTCCCCAGACTGTTCAATCCTTCCGCACATTGTGGAAGAGCTGAAAGCAGCCCTGGAGGCAAAGACAGGCAGCATAAAGGCCGGAACAGTCAAGTCCATTCTGGAACGGCTGTTCAGGGACAAGGGGGATCGGACGCAGAAGCTTTTGGCGCTGGAAACAGGTGAATTCTATGCATTTATCATTCATAACAGGGGCCGCTTGGTCCGGGATTTTAACAGGATTGCGGATATAATAACAGGGGAAGGGCAGGCTGACATATAGAAAGACTGATCAGTTGACATAAGCCCTCCCTGTAGCCTCCATCACCTTCTCCTCAGTCTCCCCGCGCAGCTCAGAAAATTCCTGGCCGACATAGCTCCAAATTTTGGAAACTATTTCATTAAACTGCTCGCCATCTGCAAGATATCCGCCGCTGTGGTATTTTCGCTGATCCAGATAAACGGTGAGATACGCGCTGTATCCATCGGCTCCCTGGCGGCTGACATCAGGGGGAAGCATTTCCAGGTCAGCATTTTTCAAATAGGCGGTAAGGCCGGAGAGATCTTCCTGCGACAGCATAAAGGAGACGTGGGCCTGTTCCGCGATCTCCGCCAATTCATCTATCAGCTCCGGAGGATCGTTCCAGATGGCCAGCGTCACCGTCAGCTGGCACAGACCGTTTTCATAGATGCGGACGGTTTGGGAACTGAAGTCGCCGCTCTCCATCAGGCTCATGTTGCGGGAATTGTATTCCGCCAGCAGAGGAGTTCCGTCTGGGGAGACGGGGATAATTTCATAGACCACAGGCTGCAGGGGCGCTGTTTCCCCTCTGCGGGCAGAAATACCGTATATTGTAAAAAACACGGCCAGAAGAAGGGCCGCAGTCCCCACGGACCAAAGCAGGAATTTCCTGGGAAAATGGTTTGCAGACATGGCGCGCCTCCTGTTGTTATAATCCAATCCCTTACATTATACCCTTTCATTCCCAGATTTGACAGCAGGAAATCCCATAAATCCCCCCATTATGGGGGAAATCTTAAATCTTCTTAAATTATAACGAAAAATTCCTGACTTTGTTTGAAAAACTAATAAGAGTATGTTATATTGGACAAAGAAAATTTACGCGCCTTTACAAGGAGGAAAAAATGAAGGGGATCATACTTGCCGGGGGCAGTGGTACCAGACTGTACCCGCTGACCAAGGTTACTTCGAAGCAGCTGCTTCCTATTTATGACAAACCAATGATATATTACCCGCTGTCCGTTCTGATGAATGCAGGCATACGGGATATTCTGATCATCTCCACACCGGACGATACGCCAAGGTTCGAGTCTCTGCTGGGGGACGGCAGCCAGTTCGGCATCAATTTGAATTATGCGGTCCAGCCAAGTCCCGACGGCCTTGCACAGGCATTTATCATCGGTGAGGAATTCATCGGCGGCGACAGCGTGGCCATGGTGCTGGGAGACAACATTTTCCATGGACAGGGCCTGACCAAACGCCTCCGTGCCGCGGCTAATAAGGCCAAGGGAGCCACTGTGTTCGGCTACTATGTGGATGACCCCGAGCGCTTCGGAATCGTGGAATTTGACAAGGACGGCAAGGCGGTTTCCATCGAGGAGAAGCCGGATAAACCTAAGTCCAACTACTGTGTGACCGGCCTGTATTTCTATGACAACCGGGTTGTGGAGTTTGCCAAGAACCTGGCACCCTCCCCCAGAGGAGAGCTGGAGATTACCGACTTAAACCGCATCTACCTGGAGAACGGGGAACTGGATGTGACCCTTCTGGGACAGGGCTTCACCTGGCTGGATACTGGAACCCACGAGTCCCTTGTGGAGGCCACCAACTTTGTAAAGACTGTGGAGACCCATCAGCACCGCAAGATCGCCTGCCTGGAGGAGATTGCGTACCTCAACGGCTGGATCAGCCGCGAGAAGGTGATGGAGGTATATGAGATCCTGAAGAAGAACCAGTACGGCAAGTATTTAAAGGACGTTCTGGACGGAAAATACGTGGACAAGCTGCGCCGCTGATAACGGAGCCAGACTAAGGAGGCATTTATTTCATGAAGATTATTGTTACCGGCGGAGCCGGATTTATCGGAAGTAACTTCGTACAGCACATGGTGAACAAGTATCCGGATTACCAGATCATCAATCTGGATCTTCTGACCTATGCGGGCAACCTGGAGAATCTTAAGCCGGTTGAGGGCAAGCCGAACTATAAGTTCGTAAAGGGAGATATTGCGGACAGGGCCTTTATCTTCAAGCTGTTTGAGGATGAGAAGCCCGACATGGTGGTGAACTTTGCGGCGGAGAGCCATGTGGACCGCTCCATCACTGACCCGGAGAGCTTCGTGCGCACCAATGTAATGGGGACAACCACCCTGCTGGACGCCTGCCGCCAGTACGGCATCAAGCGTTACCACCAGGTATCCACGGATGAGGTGTACGGCGATCTGCCCCTGGACCGTCCGGAGCTGTTCTTCACAGAGGAGACGCCCCTGCATACCTCCAGCCCCTATTCCTCCTCCAAGGCCAGCGCCGACTTATTTGTACTGGCATACCACAGGACCTACGGGCTGCCGGTAACTGTATCCCGCTGCTCCAACAACTACGGACCCTATCATTTCCCGGAGAAGCTAATTCCTCTGATCATCAGCCGCGCGCTGGCAGACGAGGAGCTTCCCGTATACGGAACCGGGGAAAATGTCCGCGACTGGCTCCATGTGGCAGACCACTGCCAGGCCATTGACCTGGTGATACACCAGGGACGCGAGGGCGAGGTTTACAACATCGGCGGCCACAATGAGCGCACCAACCTGGAGGTGGTTAAGACCATCTTAAAGGCACTGGACAAGCCTGAGAGCCTGATCCGTTATGTGACGGACCGCCCTGGCCATGACATGCGCTATGCCATCGATCCCACCAAAATCGAGACAGAGCTGGGCTGGAAGCCCCAGTACAACTTTGACACAGGAATCGCCCAGACCATCCAGTGGTATCTGGACAACCAGGAGTGGTGGAAGAACATCCTCAGCGGAGAGTACAGCAAATATTTTGATAAAATGTATGAAAACAGACTGTAATGGTCTGAC
Source organism: uncultured Clostridium sp. (assembly GCA_900551225.1). Lineage (GTDB taxonomy): Bacteria > Bacillota > Clostridia > Lachnospirales > Lachnospiraceae > Enterocloster. Next base: position 7,980 of record URUZ01000075.1, on the reverse strand, counting down.
TGAAACCGCGCCTGGGAGCAGATATTTCTGCGCTCAGGCGTTGTAATATGGAAAACAATCAGGAGGTTTGTGCTTATGAAGGTTCTTGTAACAGGTGTAAGAGGACAGTTGGGTTATGATACGGTGAATGAGCTGGAAAAACGTGGGATTGAGGCAATTGGAGTGGACGTGGAGGAGATGGATATCACGGACGCAGCAGCCTGCAGCCGCGTAATTAAACAGGCTTCACCTGACGCAGTGATCCACTGCGCCGCATATACTGCAGTAGACGCAGCAGAAGATAATCTGGAAGTGTGCCGCAAGGTCAATGCAGAGGGAACCCGCAACATTTCCAAAATCTGTAAAGAAATGGACATCAAGATGATGTACATCAGCACAGACTATGTGTTCAACGGCCAGGGTGAGCGCCCCTGGGAGCCGGATGACCACAGGGAGCCCATCAGTGTGTACGGCCTGACCAAGTATGAGGGTGAGATCGCAGTGGAACATGCGCTGGAGAAGTATTTCATTGTGCGTATCGCCTGGGTGTTCGGCGTCAACGGCAAGAACTTTATCCGCACCATGCTTCGGCTGGGGGAGGAGAGGGGCGCGGTGAGCGTGGTCAATGACCAGTTCGGTTCCCCCACCTACACCTATGATCTGGCCAGGCTGCTGGTGGATATGATTCTGACCGACCATTACGGCCGCTATCATGCCACCAATGAGGGCATCTGCAGCTGGTATGAATTTGCCTGCGAGATCTTCAAACAGGCCGGTATGGATGTAAAGGTGACCCCCGTGGACACCGAGTCCTTCCCGGCAAAGGCAAAACGGCCGAAGAACAGCCGCATGAGCAAGGAAAAACTGACAGAAAAGGGCTTTGAACGGCTTCCGTCCTGGCAGGATGCGCTGGGACGTTATCTGGAAGCTCTGAAACAGGAACAGTAATTAAGGACAGGAAGGAAACGAGCAGATGGGAAAATATTTTGGTACAGACGGATTTCGAGGAGAGGCTAATGTAGACCTTACAGTGGAGCACGCCTACAAGGTGGGACGTTTCCTGGGATGGTATTATGGACAGAAGACGCCGGATCAGCGCTGCCAGGTGGTGATCGGCAAGGACACGAGACGCAGCAGCTATATGTTTGAATACTCCCTGGTGGCGGGGCTTACCGCCTCAGGGGCTGATGTTTACCTGCTTCATGTGACCACCACGCCCAGCGTTTCCTATGTGGTGCGCACAGAGGGCTTCAACTGTGGAATCATGATTTCCGCCAGCCACAACCCATACTATGACAATGGAATCAAGGTCATTAACGAGAAGGGCGAGAAGCTGGAGGAGAGCGTAATCCTGGAGATCGAGAAGTATCTGGACGGCGAGACAGAGGAGATCCCCTTTGCGCATAAGGATGCCATTGGCCGCACCGTGGACTTTGCCGCGGGCCGCAACCGCTACATCGGCTATCTGATCTCCATTGCAACCCGCTCCTTCAAGAACAAGAAGGTAGCCCTGGACTGTGCCAACGGCAGCGCTTCCGCCATTGCCAAGAACGTGTTTGACGCCCTGGGCGCCGAAACCCATGTGATCAGCAATGCCCCCAACGGCCTGAATATCAATACGGACTGCGGCTCCACCCACATTGAACATCTTCAGAAGTTTGTGACAGACCATGGCTGTGACGTGGGCTTTGCATACGACGGGGACGCGGACCGCTGCATCGCCGTGGACGAGAACGGCCAGGTGGTGGATGGGGACAGCATCCTCTATATCTGCGGTAAATACATGAAGGAGCAGGGCACCCTGTTCCACAACACGGTGGTTACCACCATCATGTCCAATTTTGGCCTGTACAAAGCCTTTGACAGGGAGGGAATCTCCTACGAAAAAACCGCTGTGGGCGACAAGTACGTGTACGAGAACATGGCGTGTACAGGCAACTGCCTGGGCGGCGAGCAGTCGGGCCACATCATTTTCAGCAAACACGCCACCACAGGGGATGGTATTCTGACCTCCTTAAAGGTGATGGAGGTGATTCTGGAGAAGAAGGAATCCCTGGCTAAGCTGGCCTCTGAGGTGGAGATCTATCCCCAGGTCCTGAAAAATGTCCGTGTTAAGGACAAAAAAGCGGCCCAGGATGACGCCGCGGTTCAGGCAGAGGTAGCCAAAGTGTCGGAAAGCCTGGGAACAGACGGCCGCATCCTGCTGCGCCAGTCCGGCACTGAGCCGGTGGTTCGGGTCATGGTGGAAGCGCCGGATCTGGACACCTGCGAGAAGAATGTGAACCAGGTAATTGACGTGATGAAGGAGCAGGGGCACTGCCTGTAGGCAGCATATTCAGTGCATGACATAAAACAAGGGAATATTTGGTATAACCATTAGGAATGGTTAAATACAGGCCTCCGACTTGCCAGTTATGGAGGCCTGTGCTATAATTAATTAACGTTTTGGCAAAAGGCTGACTGCCTGCTGCCGGCGATTCTTAAAGAAAAGGACTGATGAAAGATGGGGCTGAGCCTGTAAGAGTAATACTGTTCATCGTCAGACATTACGGCGTAATCGAGCGACTGCCCGGCCTGGGCTGAACGTAGAAGAATGTCAAGGCAGCAGAGCAGAGTAACCGTAAAAGATGAATGGAGGAAGAACTATGTTAAATTATGGAAGATATAAACGCGTACCCGTGGTGGATTTTCCGGAGAGAACCTGGCCGAACAAGGAGATCATGAAAGCGCCTGTCTGGTGCAGCGTGGATCTGAGGGACGGCAACCAGGCTCTGGTGGAGCCTATGGTGGTGGAGGAGAAGGTGGAGATGTTCAACCTTCTTGTGAAGCTGGGCTTTAAGGAGATCGAGATTGGTTTCCCGGCAGCTTCCCAGATCGAGTATGATTTCCTGCGCACACTTGTGGACCGCAGGCTGATTCCCGATGATGTGGAGATCCAGGTATTGGTGCAGTGCCGCGAGCATTTGATCAAGAGGACCTTTGAGGCGCTGGCCGGAATCAAGAAAGCTATTGTACATATTTATAATTCCACATCAACCCTGCAGCGGGATGTGGTGTTTAACAAAGACAGGGAAGAGATCAAGGATATCGCTATTATCGGCACCAAGCTGGTGCAGCGGTATGCAGCAGAATGTGACACCCAGGTACGTCTGGAGTATTCACCGGAGAGTTTTACCGGCACGGAGCTGGATTTCGCCCTGGATATCTGTACGGCGGTGCAGGAGACATGGGGAGCCACCAAGGAGAACCCCATTATTATCAACCTGCCGTCCACCGTTGAGATGACAACCCCCAATGTGTATGCAGATCAGATCGAGTGGATGAATACACATTTTAAGAACCGTGAGAGCATCATTTTAAGCGTACACCCCCACAATGACCGCGGTGAGGGCGTGGCGTCCACAGAACTGGCTCTTCTGGCGGGAGCGGACCGTGTGGAAGGAACCCTGTTCGGCAACGGAGAGCGCACGGGAAATGTTGACATTTTGACCATAGCCTATAACATGTTCTCCCAGGGAATCAACCCTGAGCTGAACATAGAGAATATCCGCGAGATTGCAGAGGTGTATGAGCGCTGCACCAAGATGGATATTCCGCACAGACATCCTTATGCAGGTAAGTTGGTGTTCACCGCATTCTCCGGTTCTCATCAGGATGCCATCAACAAGGGCATGCAGGCCCTTCATGAGAGAAACAGCGAATATTGGGAAGTGCCTTACCTTCCCATCGATCCCAGCGACATTGGCCGCCAGTACGAGCCGATCGTGCGGATCAACAGCCAGTCCGGCAAGGGCGGCGTAGCCTTTGTGATGGATACCTTCTACGGCTTCAGGCTGCCCAAGGGCATGCACAAGGAGTTCGCGGATGTGATCCAGAAGATCTCCGAGCAGCAGGGCGAGGTGGCTCCTGAGCAGATCATGGATGAGTTCAAGAAGAACTACCTGGAGCGCAAGGAACCCATGCACTTCCGCAAATGCCGCATCACCGACACCGAGACAGGGGACGGCGAGTTTGCAACCCTGGCTAAGGTGGTATACTCTGATCATGGTATGGAGAAAACCTTTGAGGGAGTTGGAAATGGACCTATTGATGCTATTCAGAGAGGAATGGAAGATGCGCTGGGCATCCAGATTAAGGTATTGGACTACAGCGAGCACGCCCTGGGCGCAGGTTCCGGAGCGCAGGCAGCTTCCTATATCCATCTGATGGATCAGAATACCGGCAAGGTTACTTATGGTGTGGGTATTAGCTCCAATATTACGAGGGCTTCTATACGGGGTATCTTTAGTGCTGTGAATAGGTTGTTTTATTAGGATTTTTATTTTACCGTCAGCTGCGGGGGCAGCTGGCGGTATTTTTTTGTTTTGGTGTGAAAAAATTAGGGGAAATGGGGATTTGGGCGCGGAAGGGGACGCGGGCGGAGCTAGGTGCATCCGCCCGCAGCCACTGACTCTCACCTGCTGGGGAATGGACCGCCCGCTGACGCATCCAGGCGCGGGGGTAGGAAAAAGACGTCGGTAGCTAAGGATATTCAACGGAGTGACTCTTATAATATGGATGATTTAACTGAAAGAGAGCTGTAAAATGGCCCAAAATTGAAATTGGCCCGTTTTATGGCTCTTTTTTATTGCCTGAATAGCAAAAAAAGTGGCTCAAAAGGCCACATAGGACTTTATACCATCACGCGGAAACCCTGATTACATGGCAGATTTGCGCATATCCGCCCCATTCTGTGTTGAAAGTTCTTGCAACATACTTTTGTAAAGTTGGGCGGGATTTTCTCACATGTAAAATGGAAACCATCACACCGGCGTTTTGTATGTAATAGGTCGTCGCCTATTTGCAAGAGGAATGATGTGCTGTAAAGAACCGACTGCGAAAGCGGAAGTATAGGGTCTCCAAAGCCCTGACAAAATAGGCCTCTGCGGGCGCCAAACCGAGGGGGCCTGTATCATTTCACCTGAACCTCTGAAAACGGCCTTCTATCGTTCCGTACACCCGCCCCGGCGTGAGACTTAGCTCCCTCTCATGCCGGGGCTATTTTCATGCGCGGCGGGAATGCCAATCCCACCGAAAACAATCGTGGCAAGCAGGGCAGGAGTATATGCACTCCCGCAAAACGCTTGTTGGGTACTGGAACCCAAACCCCGGAAAAGAGCCGCCAACGGCGGTCTTTTTCATCGCCCCTAACGGGGCGTCTGCGCGTCCTGCCGGACGCTTTCAAACATGAAGCATACTTCCCAGCCGGTCAAGTCTCCCGTATTCAGCGCCCGCAAGGGCGCGTAGCCGTTCCACCTGTGAAGCGTTTGGCAAGGCAACAAAGCGGCCTTTGCCGGGGGATTGGGGGCGGCCCCAAACAAGCGGATTTTCCCGATTTTCGCCCAGGCGAAAATCGGGAAAATCGCAAAGTGTGTACCACTTTGCCCTGCTTGCCACTATTTAAGTACAGCTAAAGGGGAAGTACGCCTTATGCCAAAAAGGTGCACTACGTAAAATGCTCATAATCTAACATATTGCACCATTTTTAAAATTATCATACCACTGTGCCATCTCCTCATCGCTGTCTACTTTTAAAATTTTAAATATCTCATAAGCAAACTCAACAGCCGCAGTTTCGTTGGCAGTGATGAAATTGCCATCGACAACAACTTGAGCAGGTATATATAATGATTCTCCATGATAACCGTTTTGACTTTGAAATAGCTCTAAGCTATCTCCTGTGTGCTTGATAGTGTCAAGAAAACCGTGCCTACACAGGAATGTAGTTGCACCGCAAATAGCGGCAACAGAAATATTTGCCTGCACAACGGCTTTAAGAAATTCTGCAATTTCATCATAATCATTTTCTTCCCAAGATAGCCCACCGGGTAAAATAATCATTGCAGTATGGGAAAAATCATCATAATCAGCTATGCAGTAATCAACATTTACAGACAGATTTCCCATTGAAACTTTTGAGGCTTTATCAATCGCAATGGTTTTTACAGTATAATCAGAAAAGGAATTTGCAACCGCTATTGCATAGCTTGCTTCCCAATCATTCCAACAATCAGTTAGCAAAAGAAGAATTTTATTTCTTTTAATTCCTGTATTCATAGTTTCCTCCACTAATTTTAATGTCAGGAGGATTAATTTGTAATGCTCCTCCTGCGAGATTTGAATTGAAACATTTTGTTTGTCATAATCAACAACTCCGTTACCGTGCAGTATCTATATTAAACACAAGCACTCGCTATTCATCTGCTTTGTTCCCCTCCGGTTTATTTTTCTGTCTAGCCTCTATCGTACACTGCTTCATATCATTTGTCTTATTCCCATGAAGGTCCGTTCATTTCTGGCACTGGAGGAATCGGAGGAGCCCAGGGCCTGTCATTTGATTGGCTATACTGAAATTCTGCCGAATTTAATTGATCATTTTTTGAACTTAATTCACCAGACGAGTAAATTCCAATAACCCCCATACCCATTCTTGTTACTTTAATTACATTTTGTTCTGTCCCATTTGTATAGGTAAACACGTTTCCTTCTTTAGTAAAGTTTTTTGGTACATACACTTCGCCAAATTCTCCATCATCTATAATGCTTGTATTTGTATTCCCAAAATCGTCTTTAGAAATCAACTGAAAATATCCACTGGTTACAGCTGCATCGAGTGACCCCACATAGTTAGTCGGTAATGTCAAATATACTGCGGCCGTTTTGTAATTACCAATAATATTTCCAGCTTTAATAGAGGAACAGGCAAAATACGCACTTGTAATATTCATTGAAATATCACTGTACTCAACATCAGGCAAATACAGAATAATTGGGTCATCATTCGTGTTGCTTTGCAACTTAGAAGAAACACTAACCTTCCATGTATCTGTTCCAGTATCAATGACCACATTATATATGTCACTGTTATAATCAGCGGTTATCTGTCCATCCGTTGCGGTTTCCACAGTAACGGCAGAATCTCGAATATCAAGTGCTAATGCTGGAGTTAGCGAACTTATCATATTGCTATTGTTATTATCATTGGCGGCATACACTCCTATAAAGGAAAACCCAAACAATAAGAATAGTGTAGAAACAACAAATGTTAAAACTATCCATTTATATTTTTGTTTGTACTTCATGATAGCCTCTGTCCTTTCTTTCGATAATTCTTTGATTTATTATTGTGATTCCAAACCATTACCTTCCCGGCCTATATTCGTCCGCAACACAAATATCTCCAAAACCAAGACCGGTATTTGTCCTTTCCTATTGCCTTTTTCTCAGAATTAGCATTTAAAATATCTTGATGAATCTCGGTATCCCGAAATGTAATACTTCTTCCCGTTATTCCTCTAACAATTGTTAAATTAACCTTCTCTTTTTTTCATTATTTAGCCCCCTTTCGTTCATCTATTTTATGTGTTTTTTCTACTGCCTGCTTGCCGTATTTTATTTCTGATACGCAAAATTGCTTCAATATGCATAATCCAATGCCGTGAAAGAGGTATCTGGATTAACCCTCAGACATCCTTATTAACAAGGATGGGCTGGCCCTGCTATCTTAACATACGGATTATCCTCATTTTGTGAAGTGGATCGAATAGATATGATGTAGATATTCCGAGCCTCTAAAAACTTCATTCTTTGTTTTACCATCAAATGAGAAGCCCAATCGTTCTACAACAGAAATCGATTTTGGATTTTCCACAAAAACAACTGCATCTATTCTCTTGATATTCATACTTTTAACAGCATATGCGATTATTTCTTTCAATGCCTCTTGCATATATCCATTTCCCCAAAATGCTTCTTTTAAATCATATCCAACTTCTACAGTGGATTTTTCTTTGTTCCAACAGTGAAATCCACAAGTGCCTATTTTAGTTCCATCATCTTTTATTATCATAATCCACCTATGTTGTAATCGTGGCTCTGGTTGTATATAAAAATTTATAATTTCATCTGCCCCATTAATATCCATCAATGGTTCATTATCAAATAGATACTGTGTTACAACAT
>URUZ01000074.1 GCA_900551225.1 uncultured Clostridium sp. | reverse complement strand
CCACATCCCGGCTCAGCCCCACGCCGAACACCGCGTCAATCACAGTGCGCTCCCCCGGCTCCCACGTGACGGCGGCCTGGGCAAAGTCCTGCCAGCCCATAATCTCCATCCCCAGGTTCCTGGCGACCTTAAGCTGGTGCAGAAACTCCTGGGTTCCCTTCTCAGGGTGCCCTAGAAGCACCACACGGGCTTTTAGGCCTGCAAGCCACAGAATCCTCGCCGCAGCAATTCCATCCGCCCCATTGTTGCCTGTGCCGCACACAGACCATACCGTGCCGTCCTCAGGCAGAAGCCTCCTCACCGCTTCCGCCACCGTCAGGGCCGCCCGCTCCATCAGCACCATGGAGGGGATTCCAACGGTGTCTATGGTGTATGCGTCAATGGCCTTCATCTGCCTTCCCGTTACCAGTGTCCTCATCTGCCTGCCTCCTTTGACCCTCGCCCACGGCAAATGCCATGGCGTATTCTGCGGTATTGGTGATCGAAACCTCGATGCGCTCCATACCCATCTCCTCAAACCGGGCCAGCGCCCCCTTGTACAGGTTAACAAAGGGCTTGCCCAGCTCATCCCGCACCACCTCAATGTCAATGGGCATAAAGGTGCGGAACCCCGTGCCCAGCGCCTTGGCCACCGCTTCCTTTACAGCAAAACTGCCGGCAAACCTGGAGGCTGACCCCCCGGCTTGCCGGCATTCCGTATCCGTAAATGTGCGCACCACAAAAGAATCCTTTTCACAAGCCTTTTTAATGCGTTCAATTTCCACTAAATCCGTTCCAACACCCAGTATCATATTCTGCCGTCACTCCATTATTTGTGCAACGCCGTACCAGATGATTGATCCCCGTCCATGGCGTCCTGATCCTGCATGCTGCAGACACGGTAGGACAGACGCATCAGACTCTCCGACAGATGCACATTCTCCACCACCACATCATCCGGCACAATCAGGTCCGTGTGGGCAAAATTCCAGATAGCCTTGATTCCGGCCCCAACCAGGCGGTCCGCAAGCTCCGGAGCCTTTGTCTTGGGTATCGTGAGGGCCGCGATCTGAATCTCGTTTTCCTTGATAAATACCTCCAGCTCGTCCACGGACCGGATCTCGATACCGCGGATCACCAGGCCGATCAGCTTGGGGTTAATATCAAACATCCCCCTGATCACGAATCCTCTGCGCTCAAAATTAGTATAGTTGGCAATCGCCTGGCCCAGATTACCGGCGCCGATAATGATCAGATTGTGCTGTTGGTCAATTCCCAATATCTTAGCAATCTCAGCATACAGGTATTTTACATTATACCCGTAACCCTGCTGCCCGAAACCTCCGAAGTTGTTCAGATCCTGGCGAATCTGGGAAGCCGTTACCTTCATTCTCGTACTGAGTTCATTGGAGGAGATCCGTTCCACACCCTCTTCAATCAGTTCCCCCAGATATCGATAGTAGCGAGGCAGCCTTCCGATCACTGCCTTAGATATTTCTTTACGCTCCATTCGTGTTCACCTTCCCTACAATAGTTTTTATCTCTTTTTATCTCACTTGACTCTAATAGATCTATTATAAGCATACGTCAAAAAAATGTCAAATCCGTTTTAATGATGTTCTTGAAAAAAATATGTCTCTATATTATACTGAAGGGAGCTGTAAAACCGGAAATATACGGAAATACAATGAATTCAGGGGTTTAAAGGAGCGTATTCATGATTTTATCCTGTAGTAATGTAAGTAAATCTTTTGGAGATAATGATATATTAAAGCAGATCTCCTTCCACATAGAGGAACATGAGAAAGCGGCTATTGTGGGAATCAACGGCGCCGGCAAATCCACGCTTTTGAAGGTGATCATCGGGGAAATGGCCGCAGACCAGGGCTATGTGACCTGGTCCAAGGGTTCCACCATCGGCTACCTGGCCCAGCACCAGGACCTGGAATTTGAGGATACTATTTTTGATGCCCTGCTGGAAGTGAAGCGGCCTGTAATCGAGATGGAACAGCGTATGCGCAGCCTTGAAGCTGAGATGAAGTCCGTCTCAGGGCAGGAGCTGGAGGACCGCCTGGCTGAATACAGCCGTCTGGACCACCAGTTTGAGATGGCCAACGGCTATGCCTACCGCAGTGAGATTGTGGGCGTGCTGAAGGGCCTTGGCTTTGAGGAGGAAGAATTTTCCAAATCCATCAGCGCCCTGTCCGGCGGCCAAAAGACCAGGGTATCCCTGGGCAAGCTGCTGCTGACCAAGCCGGATATCCTGCTTCTGGACGAGCCTACCAACCACCTGGACATGGAGTCCATCGCCTGGCTGGAGACCTATTTAAAGGGCTACGCAGGGGCAGTGATTATCGTTGCCCATGACCGGTATTTCCTGGACCGGGTGGTTACCAAGATTGTGGAGCTGGACAATGGCGTGGGAACCGTGTTCTCAGGCAATTACTCCGCCTACAGCGACAAAAAGGCCATGCTGCGGGACGCCGAAATCCGCGCATTTTTAAACCAGCAGCAGGAAATCAAGCATCAGGAAGCCGTGATCACCAAGCTGAAATCCTTCAACCGGGAGAAGTCCATCCGCCGCGCCGAGAGCCGCGAGAAAATGCTGGACAAGATCGAACGCCTGGAGAAGCCGGTGGAGGTGGACGATTCCATGGATATCCGCCTGGAGCCGGACGTGGTCAGCGGCAGCGATGTGCTGACCATCACGGACTTAAGTAAGTCCTTTGACTCCCAGAAGCTGTTTGAGCATGTGGATCTGGAGGTCAAACGCGGGGAGCGCATCGCGGTCATCGGCAACAACGGCACCGGCAAAACCACCCTGTTAAAGATCATCAACCAGCTGGTGCCGGCCGACAGCGGAGAGATCCGCCTGGGCTCCAAGGTGCATATCGGATACTATGACCAGGAGCATCAGGTGCTCCACATGGAGAAGAGCCTGTTCGGTGAGATCCAGGACACCTACCCCACTATGAACAATACCCAGATCCGCAACACCCTGGCCTCCTTCCTGTTTACCGGGGACGATGTGTTCAAGCTGATCAAGGACTTAAGCGGCGGTGAGCGGGGCCGCGTATCCCTGGCCAAACTCATGCTCTCAGACGCCAATTTCCTCCTGCTGGACGAGCCCACCAACCATCTGGACATCACCAGCAAGGAGATCCTGGAAAGCGCGCTGAACCGCTATACCGGCACAGTGCTCTACGTGTCCCACGACCGTTACTTCATCAACCGGACGGCCACCAGGATACTGGATCTGACGGGCCAGAGCTTTTTAAACTATATCGGCAATTACGATTATTATCTGGAGAAAAAGGAGGACGTGGAGGCCGCCCACTTCAGCCGCCTGGCCGCCGCGGGACGGGTAAGCGACCGCTCCGGCGACAGCGCGGACAGCTGCGGAGATTCAGCCTCTGCCAAGGGCAAGACCGACTGGAAGGCCCAGAAGGAAGAACAGGCCCGCCTCCGCAAGCGCCAGAATGAATTAAAACGGACCGAGGATGATATCCACCGGCTGGAGACCAGGGACAGTGAGATCGACGGCCTGCTGGCTCTGGAAGAGGTCTATACGGACGTTGCCCGCCTGCTGGAGCTGAACCAGGAAAAGGCCGCCATCTCAGGCCGCCTGGAAGAATTGTATGTAATGTGGGAGCAGCTGGCTGAGGAGGAGTAATCCCCGGCCAGCGTTCCGTGAAAGGAGTCTATATCTATGATGTTTAAACGCATTGCCGCCCTGATAACCGCAATCCTGTTTGTCCTGACCGCAGTGACAGCCCTGGTGCTGGCCATTGTCGGCGCGCCAATCAACTATCTGATGGCCGCCCTTCTGTGCCTGGTGCTGCTTCCCATATTTTTCTATGCCATGAACCTGATCACCAGGGTGCTTCAGAAAGATCCGGACCAGGACTGACTATCTAGCCAATCCACTTCATCAGAACCTCATTCAGACGGTCCACGTCAATGGGCTTGGGAATATGGTCGTTCATGCCCACACTCCGGGCTTTCCCTACATCGGCCGCAAACGCGTTGGCTGTCAGCGCGAAGATGGGAATTGCCCTGGCGTCGTCCCGGCTCAGGCTGCGGATGGCCACAGTGGCATCATAGCCGTTCATCACAGGCATCTGGATATCCATCAGAATCGCGTCATAATCACCGGGAGCCGAGGCCTCGAACACCTCCACAGCCCGTCTGCCGTTTTCCACCGTATCCACCGTCAATTCCTGCATCTGCAGCAGTTCCGCCGCAATCTCGCGGTTTAATTCATTGTCCTCCACCAGCAGCACCCGTTTGCCGCGAAGGCCCACGGCCGGCTTCTCCTCCAGTGCCTCTGCGCCGCCCATTTTCCCGCTGGAACAGAACAGCTGGAGAACGTGGAGCATCTTCGATTTAAACAGCGGCTTGGTGATAAAGGCATCCGCGCCCGCCATCAGGAACTCATCCTCAATCTCCGAATAATCATAGGCCGAGATCACAATAATAGGCACATTTTCATCCAGCTTTGACCGGATGGCCTTCACTGTCTCCAGGCCGTCCATATCCGGCATCTTCCAGTCCAGGATAACGGCGAAGAAATCATCTCCCCGCCTGTGGGCGTCCGTGACATCACAAACGGCCTGGGCGCCTGTCAGCACCCAGCAGCTTCGCATGCCCAGTTCTTCCAGCAGCGCCGTGGCGTTCTCACACACCACCTGGTCATCATCCACCACCAGCACGGGGAGCCCTGCCAGCTCATGGCTCTCTGTCTCCTCCGGCCGGATCTCCAGGGGAACGGAGACCGTGAACCGGCTTCCCCTGCCCGGCTCACTGCTAACTTCAATGGTGCCGTTCATCATGCGGACAATATTCTCCGTGATGGCCATGCCCAGCCCCGTGCCCTGGATCTTGCTGATGCGGGAGTCCTCCGCCCTTGAGAACGGCTCGAAAATATGGGAAATATACTCCGCCGACATGCCGATGCCATTGTCATTGAGAATGAATTCATACTGCCCTTTTTGCGGCAGGGTGGAGAACAGCTCGTTGATCCGCAGGCTGATCACCCCTCCCTCAGGAGTATATTTGATGGCATTGGACATCAGATTCATCAGAACCTGCTGAAGCCGGTCCCCGTCTGCCACCACCTTCTCGTGCACCACGCGGCCTGCGCTCATCTGGAACTCCTGGTGTTTTTCAGCGATCAGCGGCCTGCACATATCCGCCACGTTCTGAATCAGATCCGGCAGGTTCACTTCTTCACTGATCAGGTCAATCTTCCCGCTCTCTATTTTGGACATATCCAGCACTTCATTGATCAGGCTCAGCAGATGGCGGCTGGAAATATTGATCTTGCCCAGACAATCCTTCACCTTGTCGGGATATGCCAGGTTGGACTGCGCAATGGCAGCCATGCCCATAATGGCGTTCATGGGCGTGCGGATATCATGGGACATAGAGGACAGGAAATTGGTCTTGGCCGAGCTGGCCACCCTGGCCGCCTGGTAGGCCTCCTCCAGCGCCTTGCGCTGCCGGGCCTGCTCCTTCCTCTCCTTCGTCACATCAATCCCCACGCTGTAAAAGGAGGGAATCCCGTCCCAGCTGTCCTCCCCGCTGACATAGCAAAGGGTCAGGGTAACGTTCTTTATCTCTCCCCTGTATGTAATGATCCGGGATTCATATACCGCGCTCTCCCCTGTTCTGCGGATCTGGTCCATCAGGGTTCTGCGGCGTTCCAGATCCTCCGGGCAGATGTAATCAGACTTGGAATGGAGCTGATTCTCAAACTGGTTCCTGGTGTAGCCGATCAGCTGCAGAAAACCTGCGCCATACCAGAGAACCGTCCTGCAGTCCCTGGCATCCAGACGCGCGAAGCCGCCCGGAATCGTTCTCAGCAGGGCTTCCCGCTCCCGGTCCTTTTTGGCCAGCTTATATTCTGTGCTCAGCATGTCGCAGGACAATTCAATCCGGGCCTTCCTGCCCCTCCAGTTGACAATCCTGTTTTTGATCATAAAGGTCCGTTCCATGACCGGATTGTAGAAATCCCACTCATACCACTCATCCTCATTCAGAAGGTGGTTGGTACAGAACGGACAGGGGGACTGCCTGCCCTGAATCACCTCATAGCACTTTCTGCCAAGGGCTTCCGACGCTTCCAGATGAAGGGTGTCATGGAGGGTGTCAAGAGCGGTCTTATTCAGGTGCAGCAGCTCATAATTCTCTATATCGCTGATGTAAATATTCCCCTGATACGCATCCATCATCAGCTGGAAATACTGATCCTTCTCCTGACATTTCCCGGCTTCCTCCTGCTGGCAGAGAACCCGTTCCGTGACGTCGGAGCAGACGGCACAGACCTGGCAGCCCCCATCTTCCGGCTGAACGGACAATGTGGCGGATATGTCGGCCCAGCCGGTCCCTCCGTCCTTCCTCGGCAGACGGGCGGTCAGTTTAGCCGCTGTCTCCCCCTTTTTGCAGGCTTCAAGCAGCCCTTCCCGGAGAGCTGTAAATTCCTGCCCAAGCGGTCCGTACAGCCGGCGGAGGCTCCCAAACTGAACCAGGCATTCCTCCTGTGAATAGCCTGTACTGCTGAAAAATCCATCATTGGCCCAAAGAATGGTGCAGTCCTCATCCAGCGCAAAGCTGATTATGCCGACATTCAGCGCGTTCAGTACAGCGCGTTCAGCCAAGGTTTGGGGTTCCTGCCGATGTTCCATATTCTTATCTCCCTTTCAAAATTATAACAAAGCAAAATCAGGACTCTCAAAAACCGGTTTCATCTGGCACAAACAGAACGGATGGCCGGCGGGGTCCAGCATAACTGTCCAGCCATCTGAAAATTGTTTATCTGCCACCACCGCGCCGCACTGGACTGCATATTGGACCGCTTTTTCCAAATCATTTACAGCTAAGTCCAAATGCGCCATCTGCTGCTGGGCTTCAGGCTCATCCGGCCAAACGGGAGGCCGGTATCCGGGATTTCTCTGGAACATGATACCGGGATACGCCCCCTGTCCTGTGCCGGGAGCACCGGCGCATGCCCAGTCCTCATCGTGAAAGGGGATCTCCCACTTCAGCAGCTTTGCGTAGAATTCTGCCAATTCATAAGGGTCTTTACAATCCATGGTAAATGTATACATTTTAATCTTCAGTTCTTCATCCATCTATCTGATTCCTCCTGGGCTATAGAAAATAACGTTCATTGCTAACTATATCATATTTTGCGGGAATCAGCCAGCACATTCCCAGCCGGGCGGACAAAAGGCAAAAAAAGATCCCAAGACAATGTCTCAGAATCTTCTTTGCTGTTTTAGAATCGTGTTTGAATTGCATTTCGCCAGAATGGATTACTTGCGGAAAATGATGTCGTCGCGGCCCGGGCCATTGGAGACCATGGTGATTCTGGTTCCGATCTCTTTTTCCACAAACTCAATATACCTGCGGCAGTTCTCCGGCAGCTCGTCATAGCTGCGGATGCCCCGGATATCGCACTTCCATCCCGGAAGAGTGGTAAATACGGGCCTCGCCCTGTTTAAACGGGTGGTAGTTGGGAAATCGCGGGTCACCTCGCCGTCTATCTCATACCCCACGCACACAGACAGTTCGTCCAGATAACCCAGCACATCCAGCACGGTAAAGGCAGCCTCCGTAGCGCCCTGAATCCGGCAGCCATACCTGGTGGCCACCGCGTCAAACCAGCCCACGCGCCTGGGACGTCCGGTGGTGGCGCCGTACTCTCCTCCGTCGCCTCCGCGGCGGCGCAGCTCCTCAGCCTCGTCCCCGAAGATCTCGCTGACAAAGGCCCCCGCGCCCACTGCGCTGGAATATGCCTTGACCACTGTGGTGATCTCCCTGATCTCATAGGGCGGAATACCTGCCCCAATGGCGCCGTAGGCGGCCAGGGTGGATGAGGAGGTGACCATGGGGTATATTCCGTGATCCGTATCCTTCAGGGAACCCAGCTGCCCCTCCAGCAGAATCTTCTTCCCGTCCCTGATTGCCTCATGCAGGTACGTGGACACATCGCACACATAGGGGTCCACCATACGGCGGTACTCCATCATCTCCTCAAAGACTTCATCCGGGTTCAGCAGGGGCTTGTGGTAAAGATGCTCCAGCAGAACATTTTTCTGCTCACAGATGCGGCCCACCTTCTCCCGCAGGCTTTCCTCATCGTAGAGTTCGCTGACCTGGAAGCCGATTTTTGCATATTTATCAGAATAAAAGGGCGCTATGCCTGATTTTGTGGAGCCGAAGGATTGGCCGGCCAGGCGCTCCTCCTCATAGGTATCAAACAGCACGTGGTAGGGCATCAGGATCTGCGCCCGGTCGGACACCAGAATCCGAGGCTTTGGAACGCCTCCTTCCACGAGGGACTGGATCTCCTTCACCAGATATGGAATATTTAAAGCCACGCCGTTGCCGATCACGCTGGTGGTGTGCTGGTAGAACACCCCGGATGGCAGCAGATGAAGAGCAAATTTGCCGTAGTTGTTAATAATGGTATGACCTGCGTTGCTGCCCCCCTGGAAACGCACAATAATGTCCGACTCCCTGGCCAGCATATCTGTAATTTTGCCTTTTCCCTCGTCTCCCCAGTTCGCTCCTACAATTGCCTGTACCATGTTTTTCGTCCTCCTTTGGGCACTGTCAGTAGACGGTGGCCCCATTCTCTGCGGGCGTTTCACCGTGTACAATACTTTCTGTCATTAATATAACCGGATGGAAGCCATTTACTCGGCCTCAATCCGGTTATACTTTACTACAGCCATGTCCATAAGTAAAGACATTCTTTATTATGTTTCCCATAAGCGCTGATTATATTACATTGAGTTAAATCCGTATTTGCGTCCATTTTCCGGCTTTAAAACGCCAGCTGGTGAACAGATAGCGGCTGATCTGGTCCGCCAGGATGCCCATCCAGATCCCCACCAGGCCCCAGCCCATCACATAACACATGAAGTAGGACACGGCAGTTCGGATGATGGTGACGCTGATGGTGGAGGCAATGGTGGTGAATATCACGTCCCCCGCGCCCCGCAGACATCCCATGTAGATCACCTGGGCAATCTGTACAATCACAATGAGCACAATCACCCGCACCACAGTCACCCCCATGTCCACAATGTGAGGCTCATCGAAATAAATCTGATACAGGAACCGCCCTCCCAGCAGAAACAGGACAGAGATTACAAGGGAGATCATATTGCCGATGCGCTGGCAGATGCTCCCGTAGAGCCTTGCCAGCCGCGGCCTTTTTTCTCCAAGGCTGCGCCCGATGAGGGCCACTGCAGCCACCTGCATGCCGTCCCCAAAGGAGAAGGAGATGCTGAGAATATTCATGCCCGCCTGGTGGGCTGCAAAGGCATCGGTTCCCAGCCTGGCCGCCATCACCGCTGTGGACATAAAGCCCGCCCGCATCAGCAGCTGTTCTAAAAACACGCTGGAGCTCAGCTTGGCAATGGCCTTCACCGGCCTTAAGGACAGGCGCACCCGGTCCCTCACCATTGCCCTGATATTTACAAAGCTGTCCCTTCTCAGCAGGGAGGCAAGGCTCATCACACAGGCCACCACTGTGCCGAACACCGTGGCAATGGCCGCACCGCGGATACCCAGGGCCGGGAATCCGAAATGTCCCCCGATCAGCAGGTAGTTGCCAATGATGTTTAACAGGTTGGAGGTTACGTTGGTGGTCATGGCGATGCGGGTGTTGCCGGACCCGCGCTGGGCCGCGTTGATCACCAGGGAAATGATGTTGAACAGCATGCCTCCCATAATGATCCTGAAGTACAGCACCGCCCCCTCATGGGTGTCCGCCCCGGAGCCGCACAGCCGGATAATAGGGTCTGCAAACCAGACGCTGAGCATGCTGACCACAGTCCCCGCCAGGGCCGTGAACACCAGGGCCGTCAGCAGCGTCTCATTGGCGCCGTAGGCATCCTGCTCCCCTTTCCGCCTTGCCACCAGGGCGGACACCGACACATTGGTGGCAATAAAAAGGGCCAGGCCAATGAATTTCGGCTGGGTGGTCAGCCCAACTGCCGCCACCGCATAAGCGCCTATGGAGCTGACCATCATGGTGTCCACCATGCCTGCCAGGGCCACGAAAAAGGACTCCAGCACCGAGGGCCACGCCATGCCCGCCGCTGTATTGATTCTGCCTCTGTTCTGATCCAGCCATTTGCCGGCTTTCTTCAGTATCATTTTCTGTTCTCCTTTGTACCTTCCCTTATTTCAGTCCGCTCAGAGCGGCTGCTCTGTAATCATCTTCAGCAGGCTCCTCCCTGCCAGTGAGATCAGATTCTCATCCCCCGTCACCACGCACAGGCGGCGCGCTGGCATCTCCTCCCGGAATTTCAACTCAAACACCTCGCCCCGTTCAAGGGCTTCCCTGGCGAATCCCTCCATGACACAGCCCACGCCCATATTCCGCTTGGCAAACTGGACCACCATGTCGCTGATAGCCAGCTCAAACTCCGGCGTCAGCAGGATCTCGTGTTCTGCCAGGAACCTGTCCATAAAGGTTCTGGTGCTGGTATTCTTCTCCAGGAAGATGCAGGGCAGGCCCGTGAGGACCGGATACTCCAGCACCTTCCCCTTCAGATGCTCAAACTGGCTGCCCGCTATGAATACATTGCGGATAGAACTTACCGGAACCTGCTGCACTCCCCTGCCGGCCTCAAAAGGGGTGCTGACCACACCGAAATCGATGCGGCCCTCCTCCAGGCTTCTGATGGTCTCAGGCGTGGGGGCGTTGGACACATTCACTTTGATTTTGGGAAACTCCTGGTGAAACTGTTCCAGAAAAGGAAGCAGGAAGAACTGCAGCGTCATGTCGCTGGCTCCGATGCGGACCTCACCCATGTCCATGCCCAGCATCCGGTCCAGCATCCGCTGCCCTTCCAACAGGGATTCCACCCCGTTTTTTACGTAGTGGTACAACAGTTCTCCCTCTCTGGTCAGCTGCACGCCTTTGGAGGTGCGTGAAAAGAGCCGGGTACCGGCCTCCTTCTCCATCTGGCGCACCGCCTGGCTCACCGCTGGCTGGGAGATGCACAGCTCCCTGGCCGCGGCCGTCAGGCTGCCGTGTTTGCTGACATAATAAAAAACCTTGTAATACTCAAAGTTAATGGTCATATAAATCTCCCTGTTTCTGCTCCGCCATTTCCGCGAATCCCAGCACGCCGCAGGCCATAATCCAGATGCAGAGGGCCTTCAGAAGCAGACGGCAGGCCCGGTATACCTGATCCGCCCAGGCAGCCCCGGGTGATGAGGACGCGCCCAGCATGGCACCCAAAACGGCGAGGGGATCTCCACCCTGTAACTGTTCCATAAACTGCTGTTGTATCTTATAATAGTAAACCACCTGATACCATTGTGCCAGCACTGCGGCTGTCAGAATGGCAATCATAAGCACCGGGCATAACCATAATTCCATCCGGCCAAATGTCCGCCGGCGTGTCCTCCTGTTCCGCAGATATCTCCTGTGAAGAAACAGGGACATGGCCGCCATCATTAAAAAGCAGGTCATCAATTCCCCCGTTGTAATAATGGCTGAAGCTGTGGCTGACCTTAAGAATCCGGCCGGTATGAATCCGCTCCAGAAGTGCCATGCCAGCAGCTCCAGAGGCATTCCCACAGCAGACAGGGCCGCTGTCCCCAGCCAGATCCGCCAGTCCATACCCTTCACCCCTCTGACTGCCACAGCCAGCATGCTCAGAAACACAGCGGTCTCCACCCCCCGTATCACGAACTCACCCCACTCCAGCCGCTCCACGGCCCTGGACGGCAGCATCAGAACATTCACTGCAAGCAGCAGTGCCGCGGCCAGAATCCACTCTGCCCTTTTCTTCCCCATACCTGACGTCTCCCCCTTCCCGTATTAACAACATCATATCACAGGAAAGGCGCTCCGTCAAAGCAGGGCGCCTTTAAGCTCATATCCTATGTGGAATTATACGTTGATCTGGGCGGTCATTCCCAGCAGCTCCTTGTTCTCCTCCAGCATTGGACGGATCACCTCGTCCAGGAATTCCTCCACCTGGCGCGGGGCGCGGCCCACGTACCTGGCGGGGTCCATGGTCTCCTTAAGCTCCTCCAGGGACAGGCCGAACGCAGTATCTGCGGCAATCAGCTCCAGCAGGTTGTTGTCCAGACCCTGCTCCTTCACATTCCTTCCGGCCTCCATGGACAGCTCCCGGATTCTCTCATGGAGCTCCTGGCGGTCTCCGCCTGCCTTCACTGCGTCCATCATAATATTCTCAGTGGCCATAAAGGGCAGCTCGGCCATCATGTGCTTCTCAATCACCTTGGGATAGACTACCAGACCATCCACCACGTTTAAATACAGGTCCAGGATGCCGTCCACGGCCAGGAAGCCCTCCGGCACGGACAGGCGCTTGTTGGCGGAGTCGTCCAAAGTGCGCTCGAACCACTGGGTGGAAGCCACCAGCATGGGGTTCATCATATCGCTCATCACATAATTTGCCAGGGATGCGATGCGCTCGCTGCGCATGGGGTTGCGCTTATACGCCATGGCTGAGGAGCCGATCTGCTTCTTCTCAAAAGGCTCTTCCACCTCCTTCAAATGCTGGAGCAGGCGCACGTCGTTGGAGAACTTGTGGGCACTCTGGGCGATACCGGCCAGCACGCTGAGCACCCGGCTGTCCACTTTTCTGGAATAGGTCTGTCCGGATACAGGATAACAGCCCGGGAATCCCATCTTCTTAGCAATCTTCTGGTCCAACTGGCGGCATTTCTCATGATCCCCGTCAAACAGTTCCAGAAAGCTGGCCTGGGTGCCGGTGGTGCCTTTAGAGCCAAGCAGGCGCATGGAGCCGATCAGGTAGTCCAGGTCGTCCAGATCCAGCTTCAGCTCCATCATCCACAGGGTAGCCCGCTTGCCCACAGTGGTGGGCTGGGCCGGCTGGAAGTGGGTGAAGGCCAGGGTGGGCTGGTTCTTGTACTCATCGGCGAACCTGGCCAGTTCTGCTATCACATTGATCAGTTTTCTTCTCACCAGCAGCAGAGCCTCGGTCATGACAATGATATCCGTGTTGTCTCCCACATAACAGGAGGTGGCTCCCAGGTGGATGATGCCCTTGGCGCTGGGACACTGTACGCCGTATGCGTACACATGGCTCATCACATCGTGGCGCACCTCTTTCTCGCGCGCAACCGCCACATCGTAGTTGATGTCCCCGGCGTGGGCCTTCAGCTCCTCGATCTGCTCTCTGGTGATGTTCAGTCCCAGCTCATTCTCTGTCTCAGCCAGGGCGATCCACAGCTTTCTCCATGTCTTAAACTTCTTATCCGGAGAAAAGATGTACTGCATCTCCCTGCTGGCATAGCGCTCTGAAAGCGGGCTTACATATCTGTCATAATCACTCATTAATCTCTGTCCTCTCTGCTGCTAACGTTGTATTTTACTGAATTCCAAGCCTTCTGAATACTTCCTCGTAAGCATCCTCCACTCCGCCCAGATCTCTTCTGAAACGGTCTTTGTCCAGCTTCTCATGGGTATCCTTGTCCCAGAGGCGGCAGGTATCCGGGGAAATCTCATCGGCCAGAATGATCTGTCCGTGATAACGGCCAAACTCGATCTTAAAGTCAATGAGGTCAATGTTCAGCGCGTCAAAATACTGCTGCAGCACTTCATTGACCTTAAAGGTGTACTTTGTGATGGCGTCAATCTCCTCCTGGGTAGCCAGCTCCAGAGCCAGCGCGTAGTAGCTGTTGATGAAGGGATCGCCCAGGTCATCATTCTTGTAGCTGAATTCCAGGGTGGGGCATTTGAACTTAATGCCTTCTTCCATCCCCATCTTCTTGGCAAAACTGCCTGCGGAGAAGTTGCGGACAATCACTTCCAGGGGAACGATCTCAACCTTCTTCACAGCGGTCTCACGGTCATTTAACTCCTCAACCAGGTGGGTGGGAACGCCCTGCTCTTCCAGCTTTTTGAAGATAAAGTTCGTCATGCGGTTATTGATTGCGCCCTTGCCTACAATGGTTCCCTTCTTCAGTCCGTTAAATGCCGTGGCATCATCCTTATATGAAACGATTAATACGTCCGGATCCTCAGTTGTGTAAACCTTCTTGGCTTTTCCTTCATAAAGCATGTCTTTCTTTTCCATGGGTATCCACCTGTCCTTTTCTTTTATTCATTGGATTTATAAGTTGTTGATATAAAACAAGCTCTTTTCAGTAGAAATTATAATACAATCCAAGTTTGAATACAAGAAGAACAATCATTAAAATTCCTAATGAGTTGCATACATGAAAGCTAATCACTAGTACAGAGTTGTGCCCGCCGGCAGGCTGTATTCCTCCACCTTAAACAGGCTGATCTCACCATCGTCCAGCCGGAGACGGATTCCGCTGCCCGCGCTGCCCTGTTCCGCGGCGGGCGCCTGCCTCTCTTCGATCTGCATGAACCGGCGGGCGCTCACCGCCTGGCCGCAGAGCCATGCCGCCTCCGCCGTCAGGGCTGCAGCCAGGCACAGCTTAAACAGCAGCCTGAGCCTGCCTCTGGTTCCTGGTCTATGTATGCGGAGCCTGGCCGTTCTCACAGCCTGGCTGCGCCATCTCCTGCGCTCAATTCCATATAGAATTCCGGTTCCGTACATCGTCCGCACCTCCCGGGCGCCTGTCTTGCTGCTTGGCCCGTCACATCCTTCATTATAATCCATACCGGGGGACAGCACAAGAAAAAAATGAACCCCGGCCCGGCATGCGGCTGAGCTAAGGTTCATTTTCCCCTGTAAATATTAGCGGACTGCACCACTTTCGGTGGTAGTTGTGTTATTGCCGTTGCCTGTGGTCTCGGTCATGTTATCCATGCCGTCTCTCACATCGTCAGCGCCTTTTTCGATGTCGTTTACAACACCGTCGATAATTCCGCCGCCAGTAGTCTCATCTGCATTGTTGTCCATTGCAGCTGTTCCGGACTGCTGTGTTGCGGCCTGGGTGGTAGAACCAGTGGTGGACTGGGTGGCATCGTTGTTGGAGCTTCCGCAGGCGGTTACAGACACTGCCATAGCAACAAGCAGCATCATTAAGATAAATGGTCTGATTTTTTTCATAATATATTCTCCTTTCGCTTTCTACGGTTATTATGTGCTAAGTGAGAATAGATTATGGTGGAAAAATATAACTTTTTTGCTAAAAAATGACTACAAGCCTATCACGTCCGCCATGTCGTAAAGACCCGGACCTTTCCCGGCCAGGAACTTGGCAGCGGCCACCGCTCCCTTTGCAAAAATAGCCTTGGAATACGCGGTGTGGCTGAAGGTAACCACCTCGTCGGTGCCGGCGAATATTACGTCGTGCTCACCCACAATGGTGCCGCCCCGGACAGCCGAGATCCCGATCTCTCTGGAATCCCTGGCCTGGCTCACACTGCTGCGGTCATAGACGTAGTGGTACTGCCGGTCCATGGCCTCGTTGATGGAATCTGCCAGCGCCAGCGCAGTACCGCTGGGCGCGTCTTTTTTCCGGTTGTGGTGTTTCTCCACAATCTCCATATCAAAACCCGACTCAGCCAGTACCTGGGCCGCATTTTTAACCAGCTTCATCAGCAGGTTCACGCCCAGGGACATGTTGGCGGAGCGCAGGATGGCTGTCCTGGCACTGGCTTCCTTCACCCGTTTAAGCTGGCGCTCATCCAGGCCGGTGGTGCAGAGCACCAGGGGCAGCTGATGGGACTCACAGTAATCCAGCAGTCCGTCCACTGCCTTGGCCGAGGCAAAATCCACGACCACATCCGCAGCCACATCACAGCTCTCCAGGGATGTAAAGACCGGATATCCCTGGCCCTGGCCGCCGGAAATGTCAATTCCCGCCACTATCTCTATGGCTCCATCCTCCTGCACAAGGCCGGTGATCACCCGCCCCATGGCGCCGTTGCAGCCGTGCATTATCATTTTAACCATTGTTTTCATCCTTTCACTGTTACAGAAGGCCGTAAGCAGCCATTGCGGCTCTCAGCTTCTCCTGGTTCTGAGGCTCCATCTCGGTCAGAGGCAGGCGCAGAGGGCCTACGTTTCTGCCCATCATATTCATGGCAGCCTTCACGGGAATGGGGTTCACTTCGCAAAACAGCTCAGAGATCAGCGGTATTGCCTCAACCTGCAGCCTGCAGCTTCTGGCCACATCCCCGTCGAAGTAAGCCTGGCAGATCTCATGGGTCTGGGCCGGTGCCACATTGCTCAGCACGGAGATCACGCCCTTGCCTCCCAGGGAGAGCATGGGGACGATCTGGTCGTCATTGCCGGAGTAAACGTCCACCTGGCCGTCCGCCAGGCTCATCAGGGTGGCGATTGCGGAAAAGTTGCCGCTGGCCTCCTTCACGCCCACGATGTTGTCCACAGTCTTACAGAGTGTGGCTATGGTCTCAGGCTGGATGGTGACACCGGTTCTGCCCGGGATGTTGTACAGGATCATTGGAATTCTGCTGGAAGCCTTTGCCACGGCGCTGAAATGGGCGATCAGGCCCTTCTGGGTGGCCTTGTTGTAGTAGGGTGACACCACCAGGGTGCCGTCGGCTCCGTGCCTCTGGGCTTCGGCAGACAGGTACACAGCTGTGTCCGTGCAGTTGGAGCCGGTCCCTGCGATCACAGGAATCCGCTTCTTCGTCACCTGGCATACATAGCGGATCACTTCCAGATGCTCCTCATGTGTCATGGTAGAAGCCTCTCCGGTGGTGCCGCAGGCAATGATCGCGTCTGTCCCCCCTGCAATCTGCTCTTCCACGATCTCTTCCAGTTTCTCGTAGTTTACCTCTCCATTGTCCTTAAACGGGGTAATAAGCGCTACGCCTGCTCCTTCAAAAATTGCCATATTCCTACTCTCCTTTTCTTGTTGAAATCAAGAAAAGGAGAGTAGGAATATGGCAATTTTTGAAGGAG